>JBOGMR010000201.1:0-5564 GCA_050746825.1 Bryobacteraceae bacterium
ACTATGCGCCCTCCTCTTCCCGATTCGGCGGATGGCAGATCAATCAACTCAGCATGCGCTCGCAGAGCGCAACGGCCGGCGCCAACGTGCGGTGGAGCCCCAGACTCGTGCAGGATTTCCGGGTCAACTACTCCTACGCGTCCGCTGTCTCGCTATGGCGCCAGGCAGACGGCCGCCTCCTGCCCAACTGTCATTTTCAGCCGTTCATCGCAGCGCTCAATCTGAACAACAATGTCTGCGAGTCGTTCCTCCGGTTTTCGATCGCGGGCATCGGCCAGATCGTCTCCGGCCGTGAAACGGACAACCGGCAGCGGCAGTGGAACCTCATCGAGAGCATGGCCTGGAGCCTCGGATCCCATCAGTTGCGTTTCGGCATGGATTATCGCCGCCTGGCGCCCGATCGCCGCGGCGCCGGCACGCGCGTCAGCATCCTGTCCGAGGGCCTCGCCGATCTGCTGGCTGATCGCAATCTGTGGATCTCGACCTCGGCGACGGAACAGGCCGGCGGGCTGCTCGAGGAGTGGTCGGTGTTTGCGCAGGATACGTGGCGCGTGACGCCGCGCCTGACGCTCAGCTACGGCGTCCGGTGGGAGCTGAATCCGCCCCCAACCACCACGCAGCCGGTTTACGGTCTGTCGGAGGGAAGCAATCCGTTCAGTCCTCCGGTCGTCATCGAGACGGCGCTTTGGCCGCTTCGGTACAGCAATTTCGCGCCTCGATTGGGCGTCGCGTACGGCCTGGGCCAGAACGGGAACACCGTCATCCGCGCGGGCGCCGGCCTGTATTTCGATTCGAGCCTCAGCGTCGCGACCGACCTGGTGAACGAGGGACCTTTCAACGTCACGCAGTTTGTGAACCCGGCGAGGCAAGTGAATTTCCTGGCTCGATTGTTGATGGGCTACGGCTTCCTGCCCGGCCTGCGTCTGCCCGAGGTGCGCCACTGGAATATTTCCGTGGATCATATGTTCGGCGGCGGCGACGCGGTTTCCGCCGGCTACATCGGTTCCGCGGGCCGGCGCCTGTTGCGCCGTGAAATGGGTGGGCCCGAAAGCAACGAGCGTGTACGGCTAGTGATGGCGACCAACCACGGTCAATCCGAGTATCACTCGCTGCAGCTTCAATACCGGCGGCGGATGGGACGGCGCTGGCATGGGCTGGTGTCCTATGCGTGGTCGCACTCGATCGACACCGCTTCCGCCGATGGTGCGGTGCACTGGGTCGGATCGGGACTGGGTGCGGGGACGGATCGCGGCTCCTCCGACTTCGACGCGAGACACGCAATGTCCGCGTTGCTGACGTACAATCTGCCGGGCCGGCGGAGTGCGGGCCGTGGCTCGAAGCTGCTGGGCGGCTGGTCGCTCGACGGTGCGTTGCGCGCGCGCACCGGCTTTCCGTTCAGCGTCGTGAACGCCGAGCACAACCTGGGAGTCAACCTGGTGAATGTGTTTCGACCCGATCTGGCGCCAGGCAATCCAATCTGGGTGAAGGATGCGTCCGCTCCGGGCCAATTGCGCCTCAACCGCGCGGCCTTCCAGATTCGAAGCCAGCCGGCGCAGGGAAATCTGGGGCGAAACTCGATTGCAGGATTTGGGATGGTGCAGCTCGACGCGGCATTGCAGCGCGAGTTCGCATTCGACGGCCATCGCTCATTGCTGCTGCGCGTCGAGGCGCTGAACGCAACCAATCACGCCAATCTCGCCGATCCGGTGCGGTTCCTGTCGAGCCCGCTGTTCGGAGAATCGCCCTCGATGCTCAATCTGATGCTGGGGACGGGGAGTCCGGCCACTGGTTTGACACCGGCGCTTCAACTCGGCGGCGCCCGTTCGATTCAGTTGGGGTTGCGATTCCGGTTTTGAGCGCCGCACCCGGAAGTGTCGAACCCGCAGCCTCCAGAGCCGCGCGCGTCACCAAGCGGTAGCCAGCTTCAAGTTGCTGGTCAGTCGCGTTTCCGGTAGCTTGGGAAATGCTCCTATGACCGACAAACTGACCGGGACTATTTTCCAGGCCCTGGACGTCTTCCAGATCGAACTGCCTAGCTGGGGATTCGCGAACACGGGCACGCGCTTCGGCAAATTTCTGCAGGCCGCGGCGGCGACGACGCTCGACGAGAAACTGAGCGACGCCGGACAGGTGCACGCGCTGACGGGTGTGTGCCCGACGGTCGCGCTGCATGTTCTTTGGGACCTGCCGGATGGGCGCGACAGTGCCGCCGGGGTCAAGGCGGCCGCCGCGCGCTGTGGCGTGCGCGCCGGTTCGATCAACCCCAATGTGTTTCAGGATCAGATTTACAAGTACGGCTCGCTCGGCAATCCGGATCCGGCCGTCCGCGATGAGGCGCTGCATCATCTGCTCGACAGCATTGAGATCGCACACGAGATCGGCAGCCGAGACATTTCGCTCTGGTTCGCCGATGGCTCGAACTATCCCGGCACCCAGAATATTCGCCGTCGCAGGCAGTGGTTCCGCGAGGGCCTCGCGGCGACGCACAGCCGCCTTGACGGCTCTCAGCGCCTGCTGGTCGAATACAAACCGTTCGAGCCCGCTTTCTATCACACCGACATCGCCGACTGGGGCATGGCGCTGCAGCTCGCGCGCGAGGCCGGGCCGAAAGCCAAGGTGCTCGTCGACACGGGGCACCATTACCTCGGGCAGAACATCGAGCAGATCGTGGCGTGGCTGCTCGACCTCGGCATGCTCGGCGGCTTCCACTTCAACGACCGCCGTTATGCCGACGACGACCTCACGCTTGGCTCCATCGATCCCTACCAGGTGTTCCGCATCTTTCACGAAATCCGCTACTACGAGTGGGAAACCGGCGCTCGCGCCGATATCGCGTACATGATCGATCAAAGCCATAACCTCAAAGGCAAGATCGAGGCAATGATTCAGACAGTCGTCACGGCGCAGGAGTTGTGGGCGAAGGCCGCGATTGTCGACCACGAGCAACTCGCGCGCGATCAGGAACGCTGCAACCTCGTCGACGCGGAGGGTTGCCTGAAAAACGCTTTTTCAACCGACGTGCGCGGTGTGATTCGCGAATGGTCGCTTGCGCACGGTCTGCCCGAGAATCCCATGGCGGCCTTCCGTGAGAGCGGGTACCTCGAGCGCATCACCGCAGAGCGCGCCGAAAAGAATCGCGCCGCGATCAGCAGCTACGCCTGATCTAAAACCAACAGCCCGTGGCAGAAATCCTGAAAGACCGCTTGCTTACGCGCGCGGCTCCGTAGAATGCCTTCCGGCACGTCGCGCTATCATCTTCATACATGACCAAAGCGGCCGGCTTGGGGCTCTTCCTTGCGACGGCCGTGCTCTTCTTCATCGCTAACCGCGCCGCCTATCAGGGCTACTTCCAGGACGACGAGCTCGACAACATGAGCTGGACGCGCGACATCCCGCTCGCCGACTTCGCCACCACCACACTCACGCCCCGGTTCCTCGGCAACAATTTCCGCCCCGTCGGACACCTGTTCTTTCGTCTCATGGCCGAGCGCTTCGGTCTCCGCTACGCACCCTACGTCCTCGCCGTTCATCTTCTGCACCTCGCCAACATCTGGCTGCTCTGGACGCTGGTGCGCAGGCTGGGCGCGCCGCCGCTCGCATCGGCTGCCGGCACGCTTCTGTTCGCTTTCCACATGGGTGCGTTTGACGCTGTCTGGAAGCCGATGTACATCTTCGACGTCTTCTGCGCGTTCTTTTCGCTCGCCTCGCTTTTGCTCTACGTTCGGCGCCGCATCGTTCTGAGCTTCTGCGCCTTCTGGCTCGCCTACAAATCGAAGGAACTCGCGGTCATGCTGCCCGCCGTGCTCGCTTGCTGGGAGTTCTGGCTGGGCGAGCGCCGCTGGAAGCCGCTCGCGCCGTTTTTCGCGGCATCGATTTCTTTCGGCGTGCAAGGCATGCTGCTCAATCCGAACGTCGACAACGACTACACGCTCCGCTTCTCGCCCGCGGCTATCTGGAAATCGACGGCATTCTATTCGTCGAAGCTCCTGCTGATTCCCTTCGCGGGCCTCGCGCTGCTTGCGCTGCCTTTTCTGTCGCGCGAAGCGCGCGTCCGCTTCGGCATCGCCGCCATGGCGCTCTTCTTCGTCCCGCTGCTCGTGCTCCCCGGACGGCTCTTCGGGGCGTATTGCTACCTGCCGATCACGGGGCTTGCGATCGCCGCGTCCGGAGTGCCACCGTTCTCACACGCCGTGCCTGCCGCACTCCTTCTCACGATCTGGCTTCCGCTCAACTACTACCATCTGCGCGCCAACCGCCGCTACGCTCTCTCCGTCGCCGGCGAGAATCGCGCCTACGTCACGACGCTCGCGGACTTCGCGCGGCAATCGCCTGAATCGCGCGTGTTCGTTTACGACGGCAGACCGCAGGAATTGCGTCAATGGGGAATCCACGGCGCGTTGCGGTGCGTGTTCCGCCGCCCCGACATCGAGTTGAAATCGATCGCGGACAAAGACGTCCGCAAGGCGCTCGACGACCCGCGCGCCGCACTGCTGAGCTGGGATGCCGGGCGGCGCAAGCTCGCCGTCATGCCGCGGGGCCCCGATGTCGCGTTTATCGAAATGGGACCTGAAACTCCGATCTGGCAGCTCGGCGACGGCTGGTTCGGCCCCGAAGGCCGCTTTCGCTGGATTGAGCCTGTGGCGACGGCGCGGCTGCTCCGTCCCGCCGGCGCGAGGCGTTTCGAAGTGACACTCAATATCAGCCCGCTCTTCATCCGCGAAGTCGGCCGTACAGAGGTCGAAGTCTCGATCGACGGACGCCGCATCGGCGCGGAGACCTTCACGACGAACGGCTGGCTCACCGTTGGCTGGCCCGTCGTGCCCGAGCCATCGGCGAGCATCGTCGAAGTGCGCTTTCGCGTCGAGCCCGGCTACCAGCCCTCGAGCGGCGACCCCCGCAAACTCGGTATTCCCATCGTCTCGTTCGGATTCCGCCCATGAAGATTCCCCATCTCCGCTGGATCATCGCCGGCCTGCTGTTCCTGGCTACCATGATCAATTACACCGACCGCCTCGCGCTTTCGGTTGTCTCCTCCGACCTGCGCCGCGAGTTCGGCATGACCGAGCAGGACTACTCGCACGTCGTCACGATTTTCCTTGCCGCCTACGCCATCATGTACGCCGGCTCCGGCTACATCGTCGACCGCCTGGGCACGCGCAACGGATTCGCGCTGTTCATTTTCACCTGGTCGGTGGCCGCGATGGCACACGCGCTCGCGGCCGGGAAGTGGTCGCTCGGCGCGTGCCGTTTCCTGCTCGGCCTGGGTGAGCCCGGGAACTGGCCCGCCGCCGCGAAAGCCGTAGCCGAGTGGTTTCCCGCGAAGCAGCGCGCGCTCGGCGTCGGCATCTTTAACGCCGGATCCTCGATGGGCTCCGCGCTCGCGCCTCCGCTGGTTGCATACCTCACTCTGAACCACGGCTGGCGTTGGGCCTTCATTGCAACGGGCGCGATGGGTCTGATCTGGCTGGTGTTCTGGCTGGTTCTGTATCAACCGCCGCACCTTGCGCGCTTCCTCCGCCGCGAGGAATATCTCGCCCTCAAGGACCACGTGCGCCCGCCCGAAG
>JBOGMR010000202.1:0-5852 GCA_050746825.1 Bryobacteraceae bacterium
TCCCAGGACCGCAGGAACTTCCATGTGCGCGAGCATCTCGGAGCCGTCCAAACCTACGTGAATCTCTTTGGGACGAGTACGCCGCTTCAACTGCCCACAACCTACAAACATTATTGGATGGACAACCAGGACGACGTTCTCGGCAGCAATGACCCCAGCGCCAATCCGAACACCGGCTCCACCACCGAATGGAAGCAGATGCCGCGGTACCAACCTTGAAAGAGCTCGTGACACCAGCCCGTCGCGCCAGCGGGAATGGGCGGTCTCAACCGGTGCCCGTTCCGATCTCTAGCCCATGCCAGTGGTAGATTCCTGAACCTACGAGTCAATCTACCGATTGACGGTTCAAGCGACGGTTTCCGGCGTGGAGCGCTCGAATCGGGGTAGCGGCTTTGGGCATCTACGAGACTTCTCGCTCATGTGGATTGCTTCAGGATGAACGATCCGCCGTTCTGCGAGGAACTGCGCAGTCTGCGGACGTTGTCTGCTTTTAGCCCTCCGCGCATTTTTCCCGCAGCCAACAGGTCTCGTGCGTCGATCAGGCACTCGTTCGTGATGCTCACAACGCGCGTTCGGAGCGCCTCCTGGATTTCCGAAATCTCTTGCGCGCTTATCCGACGCTGTGTGGAACTCATAACGACGCCCTCGCTGAATGCCATTGCCGCTACAATAATTGGACTGTGGACGCTTTAGACCGCCTTTCGGAGTTCGTTCTGCGCTCCTCAGACCATCCAGGGCCTGAAGACTACTCTCACCATCGCACCAGTGACCTCGCGCAAAAGTTCGCGGTCACGGAGTTTGATGTACAGCAGCAGCTCGAAGAAATGTATCACGCCAACGAAATCGACCTAGTCTGCTATGACGGACAACAACCGCGAGCGTTCGACAAATGGACGAGTGGCAAGGCGTTTTGGGTCGCCACAACGGACGGCGGACACAAGCGCATCAAGACACTCCTCGCCGGCAAGCGGCGCCTCCACCAACTAGAGGAGCGGGTCACACCCACCTTCGCGTTAATCGACTCCGAGCCAAAGATGCCTCCAGAACGTGCGATACGATTCCTAGATGCGTGCATCGAGAAAGGGCGGCAACTTCTGATTGGACCGTTCAGCGGCGTCACCGTCCAGTACGAGCACTGGCTTGCCAAGGAAGCGCAACAGTGGACCAACTTTAGCGATCGGACTTTGAATGGAATTTTCAGCAACGACCATTGGCAATCTCAATTTGGCGCAAAACTCAGCTCTGTCGAGCATCGGCCCACTTTTGAAGCGGTCACCGACGCCATTCGAAGCGGAATGGCGACGCTAGAAGAGGCGCGATTACACCTATCAATGAGCATGGCGCACGTGCGCGACGCGACGCAGAAGAACAACGCGTCTGACACGCCGGACCCGAAGAAAGTGTTCGTCATCCACGGCAGAAATGAAGCTTCCCGCAGAGCCATGTTCAGCTTCTTGCGCGCCTTGGGCCTTGAACCTATCGAATGGACTCAGGCGATCGCGCTGACTGGCGCTGGGACGCCGTACATCGGCGAAATCCTTGATCGCGTGTTCGAGCAGGCCCAAGCAATCATAGCTTTGCTCACCGGCGACGACCTGGTCCGACTAGGGACGCAGTATCAGCAGCAGTCAGACCCCGCGTACGAGAAGGAGTTCACACCGCAAGCGCGGCCCAATGTCCTGTTCGAAGCCGGCCTGGCACTCGGGCGGAAGCCTGATCGCACGATCCTGGTGAGCCTGGGGAGTACACGACCATTCTCGGACATCGCAGGCCGACATGTAGTAACGTTAGGCAATGATGTCAGCCGACGGCAAGCGCTAATCAGCAGGCTGCGGACCGCCGGATGCGCTGTTGCCATCGACCACCACACCGATTGGACTCGCGAAGGAGATTTCGACTCTGCAATCCAACCCCCAGATGTACCACACAATGCGATCGGCGAGCCACAACGCTCTCAGCTCGTTCATCATGAACAAGAACTTCGTAATCGTGACCGTAAGCCGACCGGACAACCCATGGGCGGCTACGTCCGACTCCCAGATCGAGATATTGTTCTCGTGCGTGAAGAACAGAATGGTAAGCTCACGGTATGGCTTCGCAACGACACACTCCAACCAATCGAGGAGTGCAGTCTCACGCTGCATCTACTTCAAGAATACGCTCCCAAACACAACGACTTTCGGCGCAACCCCTACGCTCCATACGAACTTCTGCGGCCACACACGATCCCTTCGGGTGCGACCAGTAGCGAAGCTGCGGCCTTAGCGTACCCGGGAGACACCGGTAAACGGGTGCTGCGGATCTCCAACAGCAAAGACGAGAAAACAACGGGCGGGATCTGGCGCGCCCTACTTATCGTCGCAGACAGTCACCGCCGTCGAGAAGAGGAATTGTTCTTCGAATGGCAACCAAGCCAGGACCCACACTATTGCCCCGATCCGTGCCAAACCTCTTCAAAACCGGCACACCTGCGCGTTGATTTCAAGCGCTAGAGGGCCACACCAACCCCTTTCGATCGCGTTCACTCACCGCCTCCAGCTTTTCGCGGAAGCGGCCATGATCGTTGCTGTCGCCGATCCAGCGCTCCAGCCGCGCGCGCAAGTCGCGAAACGCCGGCTGGTGCTTGGGTGAGCCGGCCAGGTTGTGAATCTCGTGCGGGTCCGCCTGCACGTCGTAGAATTCCCACTCGGGTTTGCGCGCCTGCATAAAGAGCAGTTCGGGCCCGTTCAGCTTACCTGCGGCGTGCAACTCCTTCATGACGCGCTGCGTGGGGTAGCTGGTCTCGATATATTCGTTATGTTGCGTGTACGGCCGCTCCGGCATGAAGTTGCGGATCAGTTTGTATTGCGCTGTGCGGATGCAGCGGATGCGGTCGAGCGTCATGTCGCAGCGGTCGCGAGCCGCGAAGATGCAGTCGCGGCGCTTGGCCTGCGGAGCGAGGAATGGCTGCCCCTGCATGGTTTTCGGCGGCTCCCCGCCGGCCAGTGCAATCGTCGTCGCGGCCAGGTCGATCATGCTGACGAAGTCGTCGCGCACTGCTCCCGCCTTCACCGTCTCGGGGTAGCGCACGATCAGCGGCACGTGAATGCCGGCATCATACAGCCACTGCTTGCCACGTATCAGGCAACGGCCGTTGTCGCCGAAATAGATGATCGCGGTGTTGGCCCAGGCGCCGTCCTGTTTCAACGCCTCGATGACGCGGCCCGCCTTCACGTCCAGAAGATCGATGGCGTCCAGATAATTGGCGAATTCGTCGCGCACCACCGGATCGTCCGGCCAGTAAGGTGGGAGCGGCACTTTCTTCGGATCGATCAGATAGCTCTGCTTGCGCGCTTCGGGAAACGCGGGGCCCTTGTGCGGCTCGCGGAAGTTGACGTGCGCGAAGAAGGGCTGCCCGGATTTTCGCTGGTTCCAATGGTCGCCATCGTAGGGCTTGTCCGCACGAAAATTGAAGTCCGTCTTTGCGGTGCCGCCCAGCGTCTTGAGGTTCGCCGTGAAATAACCCAGCTCGCGCAGATACCCGGTCACCAGCCGTACGCCGCGAGGCAGCTCGAATCCGTCCTCACGATGGCTGCGGTGATGATGCGCGTTGATGGTGGTCTGGTACATTCCGGTGTTGAATGCCGAGCGGCTGGCGGAGCACACCGGGGCGCTGGTGAAAGCGCGGGTGAAGCGGGCGCCTTCGGCGGCCAACCGATCCAGATTGGGCGTGCGGACCAGCGGGAAATCGTAGCATCCGAGTTGGGGGCCGGTATCCTCGGAGGTGAGCCAGACGATATTGGGGCGGGCGGGGTTGGCGCGCAGGCCGGGCGTCCAGGCGGCAAGCGTGGCGGCCAGCACCTCGCGGCGAGTGGAGTGATCCTTCATCGATCCAGGTTACCAAAGCGGCCTTTTCCGGACCGGAGCGCTCCGTGTACCGAACCAACGCTACACGCCAAATCGGTTACGCACGCCACAAGTGCCCGCGTCACGGTGGGCACGATAGAATTGTGGTGCGATGCTCGACGACATCCGATTTGCGTTGAGGCTGGTTCGGAAGAATGCGGGGCTGTCGGTTGCGGCGGCGCTTTTGTTGGCGCTGGGTCTGGGCGGCAATTCCGCGGTGTTCGCTCTGATCTACCTCGTGTTCGAGCGGCCGCTTCCCGGCGTTCACGACGCGGGCCAACTCGTGTTCGCCGGCATGAAGGATAACCAGAGAGAGTGGCAGAGCCTCTCCTATCCTTTCTATAAAGAACTGCGCGACCGGAACGAGGTGTTCCGGGAAACGGCCGTGCTGGACTTTGCGTGCTTCCACGTCGCGGACGCGGAGGGCGACGACCGTCGCGCAGAGAAACTTTGCGGCCGCATAGCAAGCTGGAATGTCTTTGACGTCCTCGGAACGAAGATGGCGCTGGGACGCACGTTCCGGAAAGACGAAGACGAAGTACCGGGACGCGACGCGGTGGCGATTCTCAGTCATCGGGTCTGGCAGCGGCGGTGGAACGGCGATCCCGCCATCGTAGGGCGCAAGATCGCGCTGAACGGCCATTCGTTCACGATCCTAGGCATCACCGATCCCAGTTTCGGCGGGCCCTTCGTCGACAGCTACGACGACGTGTGGATTCCCGTCGCAATGGCTTGGCCTACGTTTCGGAGCGGGCGCCAGACGCTCGAAGATCAGGGGCTTAACCGGTTTCTCGCGATCGGCCGGTTGAAGGCGGGCGTCAAGATGGAAGAGGCGGGAGCGCATCTGGCCACTCTGGGACGCGCGGTGCTGGGAGAAGCGGGTCGAGATACGCGAAACAAGACTTTTGCCCTGGAAGCGTATTCGCCAATCGGTCCCGGCGTTCCGGGTGAATTCAGATTGTTTTTGGGCGTGTTGCTTGGCGTCGCCGGCATCGCTCTGCTGGTGGTCTGCGCGAACATCGCGAATCTGCTGATTGCGCGCAGCACGGCGCGGCAGCGAGAGTTGGCCATCCGGCTGGCGGTCGGTGCGAGCCGCACGCGCGTCGTCCGGCAGATGCTGACCGAAGGGCTGGTGCTGGCGCTGCTTGGCGGCGTGCCCGGAGTTGTGGTTTGCATCTGGTGTGCGGAACTGCTGCCAAAGCTGTTTCCGCCGGCGATTTCGGGCGCACCGTTTGAAATCAGAGTGCCCGTGGATGGACCAGTCCTGCTGTACGCCGCGCTGCTCTGCGGCGTGAGTGCGCTGGCATTTGCGCTGCCGGCGGCGATCAAGGGCGCGAGACCAGACCTGGCGTCGTCGCTGAAGGCAGGTGAACCGGATGCAACGCCGCGACGGATCCGTCTGCGCGATACGCTGGCAGTGGCGCAGATCGCGTTGTGTCTTTCGCTGTTGGTGATCGCCGGTCTGCTCAGCGGATCGTTCAACAAGTTGCGGACCTCCGACCCGAAGATGCGTGTCGACGGGCTGCTGCTCGCATCGGTCGAGCCGGCACTGAACGGATACACGGGCGCGCGCCTTGAGGACTTGTTGGAGCGAATGCACGAGCGGGTGGCCGCGACACCCGGCGTCGAATCGGCTTCGATGGGGATGGTGGCGCCGTTTGCCGGGAATGATCACGACGCCGGGCCGGTGATTGGCGGCGACAAGCCCGACGGAATGCGCGCCACCTTCAACATCGTGGGACCGGATTACTTCCGCACGCTGGACATCGCCTTGCTGCGCGGTCGCGAGTTCCGGCTGGACGACCGTCGTGGGCGGCCACGCGTGGCGATCATCAACGAGACGTTCGCGCGACGCATGTGGCCGAAGGACGATCCGCTGGGCCAGACATTCCGGCTGAAGGGTTCGACCGGGCAACCGCTCACGGTAGTCGGAGTGGCGCGCGATAGTATCTATGTCGATGCGAAGG
>JBOGMR010000203.1:0-4388 GCA_050746825.1 Bryobacteraceae bacterium
GGTGGGACGCTATTGGGCGCTGCTGCTCGACGGAGGCGGAATCACAGCCGAGCAGATTCGCGAACAGCTCGGCGACCTCACACGCCAGGATCTGCAAACGATGCGCGACGAAGTCAGCCGGATGACGGGCGTTTCGGCGTCAACGATCAAGCAGATTACAGATATGATCGATGCGCATCTGAAGTAGAGGAAGACGCTCAGGCAAATACACTCCCTTACGGCCGCGGTTCTATCTGAAGCCCTCGGACAGAGTCGCGACGTCAGGGACCCGGCGCTAACGCCGGCGGATTTCGCAGCGCTCCTTGTCGATTGTCAGATGAGGTCGTAAAGAATGGCGCTGTACTTACTCTTCAGGTGCTTTTCCATTTGTGGCCAGACTTTCTGATGAAGATCAGTCGCCACCCACGCTTTCCTCTGCTCCTCGGTCTGAAAGCTGATGATCAGGCGGTAGTTCGAGTTGGCGGGCGGTGAGCCTGCCAGGGCCGATCGCAGCTTCATGAGCTTCACATCCACAAAGCCCGGCTGCCTGCTGATGGCGGGACGGAACACCTTGTGGTACGTCCCGGAAAAATCTTTTTGCTGGGTGGGCGCCACGTCGAGGTCCACGTGCAACTGGATGGGGTCGACGCCTTGGGCCGGAACAGCGGCCGCGGCGCCCGCAGCCGCAAGTGTGCGGATATATTTTCGGCGGTTCATCGACTCTGATTCTATCGCACCCGCGCCGGGAGGCAACCTGGCGCAGTTCCCTTCGATAAGTCCGGTGGTACGATATAGCATCCAAATGGAGGCCGTAGGGTGAAGCAGCTTCTTGGGACAGCTCTGTCTCTTCTTCTCATCATTCCGCCCTCAGGGGCGCAGCCGCCGGAAGCTCCCCGGTTGAGGATCGTAATCGTCGAGGGTGACGGCGCGGTCAACAACGTTCGACAGCGCGTCGCGCGCGAGCCGATCGTCGAGGTGCACGACGAGAACGACAGGCCGGTGGCGGGCGCGGTGGTCGTGTTCACGCTGCCCGAGCGCGGCGCCAGTGCCTCGTTCCTCAATGGCAGCAAGTTCCTGACGGTGGTCGCGGATGAGAATGGGCGCGCGGTGGCACGCGGTCTGCAGCCGAACAGCGTGGCGGGCGATTACGAGATTCGCGTGTCGGCGTCGCACCAGGGAAAAACCGGCAACGGCGTGATCCGGCAAACGAACGCTGCCGCCGCCGGCATCGCCACCGGAAAGCTGATTGCGATTCTCGCCGCGGTGGGCGGCGGCGTTGTCGCGGGGGTGCTCGCGGCAACGGGAGGGAAGGGATCGAGCAGCAGCAGCAGCAGCGGTGGTGGTGTAACGACGCCGCCCCCGGTTACCGCGACGACAATCACTCCCGGGGCAGGCAGCGTCACCCCTCCGAGGTAACGCCATGCCGAAACGTATTCTTGCCTTTGTGTTTGCATTGGCGCCGATGTTCGCCCAGTCGCACGGCGCAGTTGGCGGGCCGTCGCTCGGCTGGGTTTTCGATTCCGCTGCGGGGCAATTCCGGGCCGTGCTGGGCATACCGGGCGCTTCGATTCTGGGCGATCCGGCGCCGCTGGACGCGCGCATCCGCCGCGCCGCGATTCTGCCGGGTCAGGACTATGCGCTCATTTCCGTGGAAGGTGGACCGGCGTCGCTCGCGGATCTTCGGAGCGGTGCAATGCGGCCGATTCCTGGCGCCATCGAAGACGCGGACAGAATCTTGCTCAGCCCTTCCGGAACCGCCGCGATTCTCATTTCGACTCGCGCCGGCCGGGCGCAGGCGCTCTCGGGTCTTCCTGCCGGGCCGGCAGTTCGCCGCGAACTTGACGCCAGCGGACTGCTCGCGATCAGCGACAGCGGCGATCTGGTGCTCGCGGCGCGCGACGGCGCTCTCGACCTTCTCTCAACCGATGCCGCGCCGAAGCGCCTCATCGTTCTGGAACAAATCTCGGCGGCGGCGTTCTTCGACGGATCGAGCGACATCGCGGTGGCCGATCGCGCGCGCCGCGAAGTGTATCTCATCCGCCACGGCGAAATCCGCATGATCGCCTCTTCGGGCGACGGGCTCGGTGAGCCGCTCTCGCTGGCTGCATCGAAGGGCCGCATCGTCGCGGGCTTCGGCAAGTCGGTCGCACTGATCGATCCGGCGGGCGCGCCTCCCGTCCTGTTCGAGTGCGCTTGCCCGGTGGACAGCCTCGCCGCGCTCGATGGCGCCAACGTATTTGGTCTGCACGCTGCGTCATTTGAGGAGCCGCTGTGGCTCCTCGAAGCCGCACCGGCCGCGCCGCGCATCGTGTTCGTGCCCGCCGCCGTGGAAAGGAGCGCGCAATGAAACGCGCTCTGGTACTGCTGCTCGCGAGCACGGCAACACTTTGGGGGAGTCACTCGATCACCAATCTGTCACCGGGTCAACGGACCGCGGGTTCAGGCGCTATCTCGCCCTTAACCATCAATGGCCACGGCTTTCAACCCGCCAACACGGTCACGTTTAACGGGCAGCCGGTCGTTTCGCAGTTCGTAAATCCTAACCAGCTTTTCGCCGACATCCCTCCGAACTTCCTCGCCAACCCCGGAACCGTTCAAGTGCGAGTGACAGCAGGCGTAGGGGACGAGGCGTTTAGCGCCTTCATCATCAACCCGCCGCCGCAGATCACAACACCGTCACTACCCGGCGGCACGGCCGGCGCCAGCTACAACCAGTCCGTGGCCGTGATTCAGGGCACACCGCCCTACGCGTGGACATTCACAGGGCAGCTCCCCTCCAACGTCAGCCTCAACTCCTCGACCGGACAAATTTCCGGAGTTCCCAATCTCGCCGGTACGTTCAACTTCACGATCAACGTTACCGACAGCGGGGGCGGCGCAACGTCCCGGCCGTATTCAATCACCATCAGTCCGGCCGGCGGTCCGCCCATTATCACCACGCAGTCGCTGCCGAACGGCAGCCTCGGAGCGCCGTATTCGACTCAGCTCACCGCGACGGGCGGAGCCGGCATCATCAACTGGACGCTTTTCCAAGGCACTTTGCCGGCCGGCCTCCAACTGAGCGGCGGCGGTCTGCTCTTGGGAACACCCGGCGCGGTTGGTTCATTTCCGGTTGTGATCCGCGCCACGGACGCCAACAACCAGTTCGATCAGCGCAGCTACACGATCGTGATCAGCTCGATCGCCCTCCAGCCGGCGAACTCGATCCTGCCGAACGGAAGCGTCAATATTCCGTACAGCCAGCAGTTTTCGGCGACGGGAGCGAATGGCGCTGTCACGTGGACCCGCACGCAAGGCGCATTTCCCGCGGGGATGGCGCTCAACGAGACGACGGGCGTCCTCAGCGGCGCTCCGGCAGCCGGAGGCACATTCAACTTCACGATTCGCGCGACCGATACAGCCAATGCATTCGGCGAGCGCCAGTACAGCTTGAGCATCACGGGCGGAAATCCGCCTGTGATCGTGACGCTGGCGCTGCCCGGCGGAGTGGTCGGCTCGGCGTACACTGTCGTTGTGGAGGCGACCGGCGGTACGGGCATTCGGAGCTGGTCGGTCCCACCGAATACGCTGCCGCCCGGCCTCCTGCTGAATCCCGCAAACGGCGCGATCACGGGCTTCCCTGCGGCGCCCGGCACATTCACCTTCACCATCACCGTAACTGACGCTCTGCAGGCCAGCGGCTCGCGGCAGTTCACGGTGAGTGTTTCGCAGTCGGCTACTCGCATCATCAGCAGTATCAGCCCGTCCGTCACAACGGCGGGCGCGCCCTCGTTCACGCTGACCATCAATGGGTCCAATTTCAGCGCCAGCGATATCGTGCTGTTCGGCGGACAACCGATTGCCGCCACGTTCGTCAACTCGACGCGTTTCCTGGCAGTGGCGCCGGCGGCGCTGCTCACTCAGCCGGGCATCGTAAACGTCACGGTGTTCGGGGGCCCCGCCGACCAGCCCACCATCGGCTTTCTGATCAATCCCAAGCCGTCGATTCAAACTACCTCGCTCGCGGGCGGGCGTGTGGGGACTCCGTATTCGCAAAGCGTCGCAGTGAGCGGCGGCACAGGGCCGTTCCGGTGGACGGTTATTCAGGGAACGATTCCACCGGGACTCACGCTGAACGACCTCACCGGCGTCATCTCAGGAATTCCGGCAACAGCCGGCAGCTACCCGATCACTCTGGCGGTCAACGACAGCTTCCAGATTGGCGCGTCGCAATCGTTCACGATCATCGTCGCGTCGCCCTTCGGATCGTTACCCGACGGCCGCGCCGGTGTCCTGTATTCGTCGCGCTTCGTTCTCACGGGCGCTCCGGCGCCGGTCGTGTGCCGCACCACGTCGAGTTCGCTGCCGCCCGGGCTGACGCTCGCTTTCGACTGCCTGCTTTCGGGCACGCCAACCGCCGAGGGCGCATT
>JBOGMR010000204.1:0-6596 GCA_050746825.1 Bryobacteraceae bacterium
GGCTCGAAACGCCACTTCTTAACTGCCGTCGCAATGTGTGTCCCCATGAATTTCAGCGTGGGAGTAGTTGTATCAACCGGCGTAGCATTTAAGACCGCGCCTTCCTTGTCGACGTCGACGCGGATGCCGATTACGACCTCACCCGGCAGCGAGCGCAGCGCAGCAGGTGGAACAGATGGCGTCACAGGCCGCAGCGGCCGGGGCGGCACAAAATTCGCGCTCGCAGACGACGGTGCTGACGTTAACGCCGGGTTCGTAATCGATGGCGTATTTGAAGCCGGTGGAGTGGTTACGGCCGGCGGAGGATCGGGCTTGGGCGGCGGAACCGGGTTCGGCGCTTGCACAGATGGAAGAGAACCCGGAAGAGCCGATGACGTGCCTTGCGGCGCTGCCGGTACCGGCAGTTCGATCACCTCTGGACGGCGGATCTCGCTGCGCGGTTCCATCACGAACGGCCGCGGTGCTTGACGAGCAGCGATGCTCTTCGGCTCCTCAACCGGCTTGACCGGCGCCGGCGCTGCTACCGGAGCTTGGTTGGGTTTCGGCGCTGCAGTGACGTTCGAAGAAGCGGCGGGTGGAGGAGTCACCTCGGGACTGGGCGCCGGCGCACTTGCAGTCGTCACGCTCTGCGGCAGAGGGCCCGCTGCCGGCGCGGCTGGATCGACGCGCTGTAGGTTTCCGCCGCCGATCGCAACCACTCCCGCAACTACCAGAATCGCCGCACCCGCTACAATAAACAGCGTGCGGCCACTCCGCGACCCAGATTGATCGACATCCGGCCGGACCGGCCCGGTCGAACTTGGCGCGCGAGCGTTCGCCGGCGGAGCGGTGGTGGTGACTGCTCTCGCATGAATCTTCGTGCGATCCGAACCGTTGGCCGGTGCGACAACGGGCCGCATACCAGGCTCGGGCGCACTCTCCGCTCCCAGTTCACCCAGGTTGAGCGGAAACTCCACAGTTCTCCGTTCCAGCTCCAGCACCCCATTCCGGCCAAAGTAGACAACGGCTGTCGGAACGCCATCCGAATCGGGATGGATCTTGAGCAGCAGCCGGTCACCGGCGGGAAACAACCAGCCAAACCACTCTGAGTCCTCGCTGCCCAAAGTCTCCGTTCCCTCAGTGCTCACGCGGTATAATCCGACGATCCCGCGTCCCGAAGCGTCCCCGGAAATCGCCTTGACTGCGCTTCGAAAAGCCGCTTCACGCGCGAAGCCGGAGATCGTGATGGTTTCTGCCCCAGCCGACACGGTGCTGCCGATCAAGATGCCGCCAACCGGAAGTTGGGACGGATCCCGCATGCCGTTCAGGTGGCGCTCCATCTGCCTGACGAATTCGTCATCGATCCGAATCAGCAGAGAACCGGGCGCCTCGCGGAGGTTAAACTCTGTGAATGTTACCCGAGGATCATTCGTGGCCATGAGATGTACATCCTCATAAGTACGCGCGGTTTTAGAAGTGATACCGCAGCCCCAGTTGCAACTGCCGGGGCCCGCCGTATCTGGCGGTGGAAGGCGCAAATAGCGACTGGCCTGCCGTCGCGACCGGAGCCGCCGGTGTTCCGAACGCGCTCACACCATCCGGACCGAAGTATCTGTTGGAAGCCTTGGTCACATTAAATCCTTCGGCGATCAGCTCGAAGCTGCTGTTGTCAGTCAACCGGAAATTCTTAAACAGGCGCAGGTCCAGGTCGAAGAAGGCTGGCTGCCGAAAAGTATTTCTTCCCGCGATCCGGCCGTTAATAATCGCGCGGTCATTATCGTCATTGGCGTCGTTTTGGGTGTCGTTCCCGATGATCGCGGTGTACGGAAAGCCGGAGCGTCTGAGCATGATCGCTCCGAAGTGGAAACCGCGGCCAAGATCCAAAAGGCTGCTGAAACTGAAATTGTGGCGGATGTCTTGTTTGGAATACGCACGCTCGAGCGACAGATCGAAAGGATTTAATGTCCCCTCGAATGAATAATTTCTCTCATTGGAGTCATCGTCTTCGTTTCGGCCGAAAGTATAAGCGGCCCGGAACGTGAACCGCGAGATCATGCGCGTCACGGTCAACAGCAGTGCATCATAGCGGGCGCGCGCCGTTGATTCATTAATGTGCAGGCGCCCGATGTTCGGATTCGGCCGTGCGACGGGGAAAATCGGCATTCCTGTAGCATTGATGGTTGGCCGGAACAAATTGCGATCCAGGCGGCGCTGCAGATGAGAAGTTGAGACATGAAGGTAACCGGCGGAGACGCTCAGTTGCCTCGCAATATTCTGCTCGACGCCCACGGTCGTCTGCACCGAAACCGGGTTGCGGAATGTCGGATCGAAACCGAAGATTCGTGGCGGCGCTACTCTGAAATTCAACCCCGGAGTGGTGAGTGGATTCGGAAAACGCAAGAGGGGCAGAATCTGAGGGTCTATTCGGCTGTCGACCGCCACTGCAACGATTCCGTTATCCGTATTGACTCGATGGAACAGGGTCGCCGGGGTTCTTGCGTTGTAGACTCCCGCCGCGATGCGCACTACGGTCCCATGCGAACCCGGACTCCACGCCAGTCCAACACGCGGCTGCCACTGTCTGAGATCATTTGGAATATAGGCCGTCTCTGGCACGGCTGGATTTGGCCTGTTAGGCTGCGGATTCCAGAGGCCTTCCCAGCGCACTCCGGCGTTTATCGTGAGGCTGGGAGTCAACGCGATCTTATCTTGCAAAAACAGAGCCGTTTCCCTTTGTGTGCCACGGAACGTCAGTTCCTCCGGACGGTATCCCTGCAATGTCTGCCGGTAGCGGTTAATCTGGACCGCCGAATATTCGGCAAGATTGCGGAAATCATAGCGGCCCTGAATGTTCGGCTCGCGCTGTTGCTCGACCTCATTCAAATTCAGATCGAAGCCGAAACGAACCTGGTGGGCGCCCGCAGTGTAGCTCAGATTGTCCGTCACCTGGTAGCGCGAGCTGCGAAACGCTCTGGGACGGTCCGGGTCTCCCCCGAGCTGTCCAAAGCCTGTGATGTTGATTGCGGACTGGCTCGAGTTCGGCGTCTCATCGCGGTTGTCGGTGGCCCACTGACCGCGCACTTCATTCAAGAACCGCGTCGTCAGAATGGATACGAAGCTTCCCTTTACAGCGTTGCTCCTGCCTTTCCTCGCGTAGTTCGAGGTGATTGCCTTCTGGGTCTGCAGGCTGTCGAAATCGAAGTTCTCGCCGCGCATCCTGGTGAAGAAGTAATGGAGATTAGCCGAATGACCTTGCGGCAGAATGAAATCGGCGCGGCCGAAGACGGCCGTCGGATTGTTCGTACCTCGTTGCTCGCCAGCGAATGCTTTGAGTTGGGCCGGCACTACAACGTTTGGAGCCTGCGGTTGAAACTCCACTTGAAAGGGCACCGTTAGAAAGTTCTGCTCCACACCCGCAAAGAAGAACGCTCTGTCTTTTTGAATCGGACCGCCCGCCGAGCCTCCAAACTGATTCTGCCGGTTGTCAAGGCGCCGCCCAAAAGCATCACGCGAAGTGAGCGCCTTGTTGCGGGCGAAGTAGAATGCCTCGCCATGGAAGTTATTCGCGCCGGACTTTGTTACCACATTGATAAATCCGCCGCCGGTTCTGCCGACTTCTGCGCCGGCGCCGCTCTGGACCACTTGGAACTCGCGTACTGCGGTCTGCGGAAAGAAGAATACGGCCTCGTTACCGCCTCGCTGATTCCCCTGCAGAGCGTCATTGAAGTCCGCGCCGTCGACCGCTACATTTGAATTAATCGAGCGCTGTCCAGCAATCACCAGTCCGAAGCGGTCATTCTCCTGATGAATTCCCGGCGCAAGCTGCGCAAAGTCCGTAAAGTTGCGGCCGCGGATCGGCAACCGGCGGATCGCCTCCTGGGAAATGATTGCCCCAGTCGAGCTCTCGAATTCTACCGGCGCCGAATCCTGCGTGACGACCTCGAACTCCGTCACAGTCGCCACGCGGAGAGTGACGTTCAAGCGTTCCGATCTTCCGACTTCGAGGCGCAGTCCGGTTTGGCGGGCTGTCGCGAATCCCGCGGCGCCTACTTCGAGCGTGTAGCTGCCTACTGGCATCGCCAGCGCGACATAGCGCCCTTGCTCGTTGCTTCCGAGCGCTCGCTGATAGCCTGTTTCAGGGCTCTGAAGCCGAACCGTCGCGTTCGGAATGACCTTACCTGACGGGTCAAATATATAGCCTTCTACAGAAGCACTGCCTGACTCCGATTGGGCAAATGCCAGTCCCATCGATACAAGCACTGCCAAGACTGACAATTGCACTCGGGACTTCGCAAACATGTGAGACTCTCCTTCGTTATGCTGTTCAAGTCTACCTCGCAAAGAATCGCGATACGAGCATAAATAGAACTCAACAGACCAATGGCAGTAACGGGTAAGTACTAAGCAAATGCACTGAGTGTGTAAGTAATAGCCGTGGTAGCAAAAGGGAAAAAAGTAATAACCTCCAGCGAACCACACGTATTACTTTCCGTCACCGACAGAATTAAAAAGGGCTAAACAATTCACGCTGCCTGCCGGGCGCGGTGGCGGTGGCGGATCGGCAGTCATTGTGTTGCCGGTCGCCGGGTCAGGTCGGTCCAGCCAACCGAAGTAGTCGGTCTGGTTCCGATCCACATCGCCGCCCGGGCATTAGCGCGGAGAGAGACCCGACCGTGCGCCAATCATGGTACTCCGTCGTCTTGGCGGAGATCGGCGATAAGTCCGTGCCTGGCGGGTTGTCCGTAGTTCGTGACAGCGCTGAAGAGCTGCTGTGCCGATTGCACAGCAAGCGTGGCGAGGTGTGGGAGTCGAACGAGGCGCCACATCGTTTCCGAACGCGGATTTATTCTGCATAATTCTGCGTCACGATGCTGACGCTGAGAAGTTTTTTTCGACCGAATCCGCCGAGTCATCAAGCCGCGCGAAGGTCGGAAGCGTTACGCGGCGATCAGATAACAACCTTAGATGGGTATGAAGTGGAGTTCACTGCGGCCGTTTCCCTTCTTTGGCTTGGACGATAGTTACGCTGGTGACCTCCAGATGCGTGGGATCGAAACCAATCTTAATGGCGGGGTTGAAGTCAAGATTGTCGATGGCCCGCTGCAGCCCGGCACGAAGGGCTTTGGGGAGCCCGAAGAAGGCTCCGGTCTGAAGGTTCGATTGGGAAGCCGCGGCAGCGAGACGAATCAGATATTCACGGGAAGGGTCACGAGACCGGTCGTCATCAAGCAAATCGACAGCCAGCGATTCGGGAGTTCCGTCGTCGTTGGTAATGTTATGAAATCCGAAGCGAACTTTGCTGAAGCCGTTCTTGAAGGCCTTGAGTTGGTCTTCGATGCTCGGTGAGCGTCCTGGATGCGTGGCCGGAACCCCTCAGTTTCAAGTTTGTTGATTACCAATGTAACGTCCCGTGCAAAGGCCGGGAAACACTCCGAGAGTCTCTGTTGATTGCGTTGTTTTCGAACTGTTTCGGTCATGGCTGCCTCCTCGCAATAGTCTGTCGGGGGCTCATATCCAAAAAAGCCGCCCGTCGCCCAGTAGCTCCCCCGCTCCTCGGCGCCAACTCGAGTGTGCAAGCCGTTGATGGCGGCGCCCGCCGGTGTGGTCTGGACCAGCGCAAATCGCACCGTCTCTATTTTTCCCTGCCGGAACGGTCTCGATGCCTATCGTTTGAAAACGCTATCCATGTCCAACGTGAGACCTACTTGGCCCCGCAGATCCTTTTCTTTGATTAGCTCGGTTCGATTCGACCAGGTAACGGAAATCGGGACCTTGACAATGGAGTTCACTGGAATCGACAGCTTGCCCTGGACGATTCCGATGTGGCCCTTGGTTCCTAGCAGCGTTGCGGCGGTACCTGGCAAAACGATTCCGCTTCCCGGAGCGATGTTGCCCGGTCCGATCACGATCAGCGCGTCGTCTTTCATCCACTGATAGTACACCCCGAAGGTCGCCACAGCTCGGCCCAAGCTCGGGATTTCGCCCAAGTGCCTGTCGAGCTGTCCGGCGAACTGAAGATCGCGTATGCGGCTTGAATTCAATCCGCTGGGTAGGGAATTATATGTTGTGAAACCCATGTTGAGCGTCAACAGCGTTTCGGACTTGGAAGGCTTATGGGAATAGATGAACCGTAGATTCGAACTGCTCGGCTGGTTTAGAGGATGTTGGTTCGTGTACTCTAAGCTCGCTTTGTGACTCTGGATGGCCTGTAACAAATCGTCGCGTACCGTTGTGTAGTTGAGCAGCCCTCGGCGTAGCGCGGCAAGATTCTCGCGAAACTTATTGTCAGCCTGGTTCATGCGTACCATGAGGACATCGAGTTGTTCCTCCAGTATCCGTCGGAATTCGGCGCTGCTTGGAGCGGCCTGAAGGACCGGCACAGCTTCTCCCAGCCAGGTTTGGTAAGCTTCGCTTACCTCTTGCGTATCTGGATTGCTAAAAAACACAGAGACAGCCCGGGCCAATTCGGCGGGCGCCGGACTGGACTTTAGAGCCTCCATTGCCTTCCGCCAATTCTCGACGTAGGCGGGATCATCGGGGTCGTTGCGAGTCAAGTCGAATCTGGCGCCCCAGGAGGCCATTCGGTAATCGCTGCCGAACAAGTCCCGGACGAGTGG
>JBOGMR010000205.1:0-4425 GCA_050746825.1 Bryobacteraceae bacterium
GCCCTTCAGCAGACGCTTCGCGATCGGCGGCTTGGCGATGTGATCGATCACCATTCGCAGCTCGGGCACACGCTCCGCCAATTGCGGCACCAGCGCCAGATGCTTCGGGCGCAGCAATAGATCGAACGGCAGGCTCCGCCGCGCCAATTCGGCCAATCCCTGCACGACATCGTCACGCAACAGCCAATGGTCATCGGCTTCATCGTGCGCGGGATGACGGACGCCTTTGAACTTCTTATCGCGCTGCAGCTCGTCAAGCACACTCCCAAGCATTGGGTCGGTCAGATCCACCCAGCCGACCACAGCGCGGATAAAATCGTGCCGCCCCGCCAGCTCGAGCAGCCACCGCGTTTCCTCGACCACCGTGTCGGCCTGAACCACTACCGTGCCGTCGAAACGGTTTTGCGTCAGGACCGGAGCCAGCCTTTCCGGCAGGTAGTTTTGATGAAGCTTCGACAGCCGGTGCGGATACATCCACTTGTATTCGAACCGGCTGAGATCCCAGAAATGTTGATGGGCATCGATGCGCGTCATTTACTTTGGCTCGAACTAAACCCCGGCCCGATGCGCAACGCCTTGATTCGAATGTTGCGGAATTCGACCGGCGCTCCGCTGGTGTATGCCTGCAAACCCACGTGCCCGAACGCCGCTCGCTGCTTGAGCGGCCTTTCCTGCGCTCCATCGTAGCGCGGATCGTCCAGATCTGCGTCGAGCACTTTTTCGCTATTCCATATCGCGGTGAGATGACGATTCTCCACTGCCACTTCAACCTGGTTCCATTCACCGTTTGGCTTGGCCGTATTCTTCGCGGGCGCCGCCGCACCGTATAACGAAGCCGTCGAGTGCAAATCCGGAGGCTTGCCGTGATCGCTGCGAATCTGCAGCTCCATTCCCGAAAACGCGGGATTCCCGGTGGGCAGCGCTCGCAGGAAGATTCCGCTGTTGCTGCCCTCGCCCGTGCGGTATTCAAGCCGCAGCACGAAATCGTAATATGTCTCGTCGGTCGCCAGCCAGCTTCCGCCCTTCTCCCAAGTGAGCACGCCTTTTCGCACCAGCCATCCGCCCGCGTCCGGGCGTTGTTTGATCGAATGCCAATCGGTCAGCTTCTTCCCGTCAAAGAGAAGATTGTAGCCTTCGCGGCGCTCCTGGCGCGTAAGCGAATTCTCCGCCTGCGCACCGGAAATCGCAATTAGAAGCACCACTATTCGGCCCGACATAGAGTTCAGCATAGCAGCCCCGGCTTTCCGGATTGGACTTGGGCGAAGGCCCGCGCAACGCTCTCCGCGGGATGTTTCGCATAGAGCGTTCTGAGCGCATGGATATCGGTCTCGAACTGTTGCTCGCACCAGTTGCGGTACTCCTCGAACGCAACCGGCTCAGGCAAGTCCCGGTTCACACAGCCCGCCGCCAGATGGGCCGCGAGGACGCCGCTCATCAGCGCACGCAGAACACCGTGCGACGACGCTGGATCGAGTGTCGCGGCGGCATCGCCCAATAGAAAATATCCGGGACCCGCCGAATCGCGGTGGATGCGCCAGGAGAGGTCCGCGCCCTGCCCGCCGGGTGGCCGCTCCGCGGCATCGTCAATCCTAAGCTCGGCCCAAGCCGTGCGATCGCCCAGAGGAGCCTGCCAATTCCAACCCTGCTCGTGCGCGGCAAACAGCGGTTGGCCGTCGAGGTCCGCTCGCTCGTCGCGATTCCAGCCAAAGCGAACGTAGAGCGGAGGCGAGTGCCGTTCCTCCCGTAGCTCAAGCGCCCTGGCCAGCCACGCGCGCCGTCCGGTTGCGTCTGCCGTCCAACGCGCGAAGAACCGGAGCCCATCGGCCTCCACTCCGGCGACTCGAACACCATCGCGAAGTACGGCAACTGGCGACGCGGGACGCACCAGTTCCGCCCCCGCGTCAACGGCGGCCTGCAGAAGAATGGTGTGAAGCCGCTCGCGGTCTGCCTGAAAGCCGCGCCACGGGCCGCGATCGTCCTCGCCGTAGGATTCGAATCTCCGCGGTCCGTCCCACTCGATCCAGATTCCGCGGTGCCGGTGGAATTGCCCCGCCAATACGGCATCGCGAATTCCGAGTTGTTCGAAAAGCGGCTCCACTCCGGGATGCAGTGTTTCTCCCGGTGCGGGCCGGAACCGGCTCGAAGCCTCCAGCAGAACAACGCTAAGCCCGAAGCGGCGCGCGTGAATGGCCGCCGCAGACCCCGCTGGCCCGGCGCCGATGATGACGAAGTCGGTTCGCACTTCACTCCGCGGCCGCCGAACCCCACTGCGGATCCGTGGCCCGGCGCCGCAGAGCGCGCGTGTCCTGCGGAGCCACAAAGAAGAAGCTGTGCTGTTGCACCGGAAGCAATCGAAACCGCGGTCCCTTCGGCGAATCGACCGTCGGATCAACCGTGCCGACGAAACAGGCCTCGACCCGATATACCGGACCGTTCAGAATGCGACCGGCCTGTTGCTGAGCCTGCTGCAACTCCGGTTCACCGGAAGGCACGGAACGAAACGACAGCAGGAGCCACTTGGTCCGCGTGGGACGTACATTGACTCCGCCCGACAGGACCCAATGGACGCGCGCGGCCGCAAGCACACGCCGTTGATACTCCTCGGCCGTAATTCGGGACGTCAGGCGAATGCTGAAGCGATTTTCCAAGGCGTTCACGACATAGTCGGCGTGGAGAAAGCTTGCCATTTCGACAAAACTCTGGCCGCCCACCTGCACGATCCGCGGCCCCGGAATGCCATCCCACGGCAATGACCCGATCTGGCCGATCTCTTCGTCGGTGAGCGGCGCGACGCTGCCTCGCAGACTCGAGTTGCCCGAGTGCGGGGACATGGTGCGGTAGACATCCGGCGCCACCGCCGGCCAAAACGTGCTCAGAGCCGCGCACAGCTTCGCGTCCTCCGGGAACGGGCTGCCAAGACCGTATCCGGCAAGATGCATTGTGCCCGTGTTGATCGCGCCCTTCACGTCGACCGCGGCGTCCCATCCCGGCGCGAACACCCCGGCGCCGTCATCGGGCAGCGTGGCGGCCCGCTGAATATCCGGAAATTTCAAAATCAGCGGGGCGGTTGCCGCCGTATCCATCCCGGTCACCGCCGTCATGGTGTCCTCCTTGGAGTCGAACGGACTGTTCGGCAGTTGGAGGTTCGCCGCTAACCGGATCTCGCTGAGAGGTTCAGGAGGAATTCCCCAGATCTGGCGATTGCGGAAACTTTGGGGAATCTCGCTCGATGTGCTCCAGCGGCTCGTTTCGCGCTGTCCGGTTGAAGGAAAGAAGTCCGGCGCGCTAAGCAGCACATAGGCCGCCCTCGCTCCGGCCGTGACTCCGGGCTTTCCAGCCAACTGCGCAACAGCTACTTCCAGCCAGCCTTCTCCCGTGAAGTCCACGTACAATAGCGCCTCGTATCCACCGTCGTCGACTGCCTGGTTCACATCGGTCTCGTCATTCAGGTCGATCAAGTTTCCATTCTCGACTTTCGTTCGAGCGTGCACGTATGCCGGAAAACGATGGATCTCGAAGTCATCCCGAGTAGGCGCTTCGGTCGTGTAGGTTGCAAATCCCGAGGCCTTGCCGGCCGGGACGCTGTATGTCAAAGGTTGCCCGTTCAGCATGGCGCGCTCCACCAGGGCCTGCTGCACCACCGGCACCACCGCCAGGCGGCCGAAGCCGGAATGCTCCTGTAAGTTCGCAAGACCTTCGGTGATCACGAAGGGGAATCCGGTGGGCGGAGCCGCGTTCGAGACCGACCGGCGAACCTTCTGCAACTTCAGGTTGAAGAACTTCGCCTTGGGCGTCAGCGTCAGGTTCAGACCGGAGATGCACTCCGGGCCGTCAAACAGCTTGTGAATCGGACGCCAGAAGGTGCGTGCGTTCTCAGTGGCGCTCGGTGGGCGCAATCGCATGACGCGCGCTTTGTTGCCCTTGACGGGAGCCGCGAGCCAGACCGTAAAGCGCACGGGCACCACCCGGAATCCGTGTGGATTATTTTCGTCTTCGGGCCAGCAGCCTCGCACCTCGGGAAGGTATTTCGGCCGCGCGGTGCCCACGCGAGCGATGCCGGTCCGCGAGAACACGAGATCCGCGTGGGCGCCAGTGGCAGTGTCGGCCGCGCAGCGGTATTCCGTTGCGAAGACGACCACCGACAGCTTCGGCACGCCCGAACCCGACACGATCGAGGCGAGCGTCCGAGGCGCCACACCAAATACGAAGTTCTCCACCGTCTCAATCTCGGGCGCGGTTGGGAAGCCGCGCAACACGGCGCCGTTCGCATCGCGGGTCACGCGTGGGCTTGCCAGTGCATGGTAGAGAAGGCTCTCCGCCGGACGGCCGGCTGTGATCCCGCGCGCTCCGGCCGGGCTGAAGTCTTCGAAACCGAGGATCGTCCTGTCGATGGCCGCCAGGTTCGCGGTCAACGCCGTTTTCAAC
>JBOGMR010000206.1:0-5153 GCA_050746825.1 Bryobacteraceae bacterium
TTCCCAAATGGCAGGTCGTAGCTCGCGACCACGCCGAAATGCACCGGCGGATCATAGTCCACCAGGCGCTTTTCGAGCCTCGTCGCGTTGGGATCGGCAAAATTGAAATCCTGGTCGTTTAGTAAATTGGTCTGCTCGAGCGTCTTGGAAATTGTGAGGTTCACCAGCATCGACAGCCCGTGGCTGAACCGCTTGACGACGCTGCTTTGCATGGCATCGTAGCGCTGGCGGCCGATCGGCACGCTCTGCGCCGTGACGCCGGTGTATTGCGGATAGGGCATCAGCAGGTTTTGGCGAGTGATCGTCGCGCCGTTCTTGGCAGCGTTATCCGGCAGCAGCCCCGCCATCGGATTCGCCACTTGTTCGCTGTAATACGAGGGCGCGCGGCCCAGTTCGCTCGCCGGCAGGTAGTTCAATTGTATATTGAGGGGCAGAGCGCTCGTGATATTGCCGACGTAAGACACGTCGCCGCGCATGCCCCATGGCAGCTCATGTTGGAAGCCCGCCGAGAACTGATGTGCGTGGGGCAGACCGCGGCCGCGCCACGGAAAGTTAGCGGCCTGGCCCAGGTTTGCCGCAAGGCCACGGCTGTTCCCCACCGGTTCCAGCAGTCCTTCCGGAAACGCATTGCTGATGTTCACTCGCGGTGTCAGACCCCCGTCGACCGACGCTGTGACCGGAGTGGTACGGCTGTAGCCGTCGGCGCCTCCGAAGGCTTGTTGGCCGAGGTACATCAGACCGTAACCGCCGCGAAACACCAGCTTGCCAGTGACTCGCCATGCCACGCCCGCGCGGGGCTGAAAGTTATTCAAATCGCGATTGAACGCCTGGCGCGCATTGCCGCTCCCGCTCGCGTAGATCAGGCCGCCGCGCAGGTTCAGCCCGCGCACCTGCGCCGCAATCGGACTCGGTTGGTCAAACGCAAAGTCCACGAGCTGGCGATCGAAGCGTTCTGTGGCGGGCGCCTCGTAGTCCCACCGGAATCCGAGGTTGATCGTCAGCCGCGGCGAGACCTTCCAATCGTCCTGAATGTAGGTCGAGTAGTAACGCCAGCTTCGCGCCGGGTTGATGTTACGGTCCACTTGACCGCTGGTAGGATAGCCCAACAGGAACGTCGCGAACTCATTCCCGGAAGACGCATCGGCGCGCCGCGCGTCCTGCCGCGTCCAGTTGCGATCAAACGCGTACAGGCCGCTCGCGTAACCGGGCCCGTAGTTGTTCTGGTTGTACAGTCGAAGTTCGCTGCCGATCTTGAAGGTGTGCTTGCCACGCACCCAGTTCACGTTCGGCTGCAGGCTCCACGAATCGCTGATGTCTTCCGAAGCCGGCGCGGTCCCCAGTTCCGAGTACGCGGCGCCGGCGAATTGGAATCGCGGGAACTGGAGAAAGTAATACTGCGAAACCAGGTTGGGATTAAACCCGAGCTTCGCCGGATCATAGCCGACGCCGTAAATGTTGCCGCTCAGGTTGCGTGTTCGCGCAAGTCCCGCGCGCACGTTCAGCACCATCACCGGGTTGAGCGTGCTGGTCCAGTCCGCGGCCCACGACGTCGCATTGCGATTCGACGGCGCCTCCCCGCTCGGCTCGGCTTCGTTCGTGCCCCACGCGATCAGAGCGAAGTTATCCCACGGGGTGCGGCCGTAGCGCAAAAAAACGTTGTTCCTGCTGTTGATGCGGTAGTCGAGCTTGCCTGTCCACTGCTCGTAGGCGTTGCGCGACGGCGAGACATTGGAATAGTTGTTGATTAACGCCGCGCCCTCACCGGGCAGATTCGGTTTCGGATAGAAGCTCGCGACACGGGTCGCGATCGGGTTGATGCGGCTCGACGGAATCCTGTTGCCCGCGAACGGCGCGCGAAGGCCCGAGACCGCGTCGGTCGTCAGCGGGTCATGGATCGTCACCTGGCGCCCGGCGGCATCGCGCAGTGCGGAAAAATCTCCTCCCGCCTGGGCGTCGGTCGGCAGCGTCTTCACGACGATCTGCGGATTCCTCTCGTAGAGGTTCTCGTAGGAGATCATGAAGAACATCCGGTTGCGGCCGTCCCAGAGCTTGGGAAGAACCACGGGACCGTCCACTTCGAATCCGCGCGTATGATTCTTGACGTACGTCTTCGGGGGAACAATGACGTTGGGATTGGCCCCCAGAGCCGTGCCGATGGCTTTGTTGCGTCCCCAGCCGGACGCCGTAAAACGCGGGTCCTTGAAGTGGTAATACGCCGCACCGTGCAGCGCGTTGGTGCCGCTCTTCGAGCTGAAGACGTTGACGCCGCCGCCCGTCCGCCCGAACTGGGCGTCGTAGACATTGGTCTGCACCGAGATTTCCGAAAGGCTGTCGAGCGCGGGGATGAAGTTCACGCCGCGGCTCGGCCGCGTGTCCGTCACGCCGTCGATCACCGTCTCGTTCTCACCAATGCGCCCGCCGCCGATCGAGACCCCGCCTACCTGTCCGTACGCGTACAACTCCGCCGAGCCCCAATAGCCGGACTTGGTCACGCCGGGCAGCGCATGCGTCAGCAGAAACGGATTCCGCCCGTTGTTCGGAACTTTCTCTATCAGGTTGCGCTCGACGAACGAAATGCGCGTGGCCGTTTCCGTCTGCAGCAGGCTCACCGTATCCGATACCGTGACGCTGTCGGTAACCTGCCCCACTTGCAGCGCCATATCCAACGAGAGGCGTTGCGAAACGCCGAGCACGACGTTCTCGCGCACCGACTTCTTGAAGCCAGGGTGTTCGACGGTCACCGTGTACGTCCCGGGCTGCAGGAACCCGATTACGTACAGGCCCGACTCGTTCGTCGTGCCCTCGCTCGCGAGGTTGGTGGCCACATTGGTAGCCACAACGCGCACCTTGGGAACCGCCAAGCCGCTTGAGTCTGAAACCGTGCCCGATATCGAAGCGCGGAATTCCTGGGCCATCAGAACCGATGTGAGAACAGACCACACCAAGAGCAACTTACAAACGCTGTACTTCATAGCTGCCTCCGTGGGGGAATCGAATGACAGACCTAACCTCGGGGCAAGAATAGCGAGGCGGCAGATGAAAGTCAACGGCGTCCCCGCAGCGCGGCAGTCACTCGCTCATCTGGGAGAATACGGGTTCGGCAGTACCGGTCTGCTGTCGTCGCGGCTTGGTAATCCATATGAAGGTTGCTGCCTATCAAATTCCTCTTCTTGGTTGCGGCTCAATGGCTGCGATTGAGCTCATTCGTAAACAAGTCAAGTGGTGTGAATCCGAGGGGGTAGCAATTCTCTGTTGTCCGGAGGCCATACTTGGCGGTCTGGCAGACTACGCTCCACAACCGGCGGACTTCGCGATCGATGTGGAAGGAGGTCAGCTAGCCTCCGTACTGGCGCCGCTTGCGAGCAGCGCGGTGACGACGATTCTTGGCTTCACGGAGATTGCCGGGGGCAATCGGCTCTACAACGCCGCGGCAGTATTTCACAACGGAAAAGTCGCCGGGCTGTATCGAAAACTTCATCCGGCCATCCACAAGTCGGTCTATGCAGCCGGCGATCGCATTCCCGTCTTCACGGTCAGCGGCCTGACTTTCGGCATCATCATCTGCAACGATTCCAATTTCTTCGAGCCAGCGCGAATAATGATCGGGAAGGGGGCAACTACCCTGTTCGTGCCCACAAACAACGGTCTCCCTGCGAACCGGGCCCAAACCGAACTCGTGTCGCAAGCGAGGAACGTTGACATCGCTCGCGCGATAGACAGCAGCGTATCGGTCATTCGGGCTGACGTATCGGGCCGCACTGACGATCTGGTGTCTTACGGATCTTCCGCGATCATCGATTCGGATGGGAGAGTGCTTCAGTCGGCGCCGCCACTTACAGAAAAACTGCTGGTCGCGGACATCAAAACTGGAACCCGGCGTTGACGTCATCGCACGGGAGTTTATTGAGGATTGCCAGGCATTACAGGCCGGAGAGCATCAGTCCCCAATTGGAAATCGCATCACGCTCTGTTGCTCGGGCGAAAGCGACTCCCAGACCGCACGTGGAAGGAAATCGACTTCGCGGCTGTTGTCAACATACCAGCGGCGCACGTAGCGGATACTTACCAGGGCACGGGGCGTGCCGGTCTTATTGGGTGAGCCGCGGTGCAATGCCCACGGATGACGAATCAGTACATCCCCGATCTCCAACGAGACCGGCTGCATTTCAATTTCAGAGGCTTCTACCGCGCGAACTGCTTCCTTTCGCGGCATCCGATGAGTACCGGGTGCGATTTCGATTGCGCCATTCTCCGTTGTTACCCGAACCAGGCCAAAGCTGACGACCAGCATATAAGGGGGAAGTGAGAGGTCAGGAGCTTCGCCGAACAAAGGCCGCTGATAGTCAACATGAACTCCTTGATAATCCGACCCTCGCAGGGCCACGTCGCAGCCCCACTGATCCGCAACTACCCGGTCGTCCATCGCGGCACGCACGATATTCAGTACGCCGTTGTCAAAGAAGAACTCTGGAGCAAAACACGGTGGGTCGAAGGGCATGGGGAGAAAGTGGCGCTGGGCGCCGCGGTTCGACTCGCCGCATCGGGTTTTGAGATATCCGAGGAGAACCGGCAAAAAACGGTCTCGGCAAGCCTCGATCAAGGGGCGCGCAAAGTGGCCGTTGAGTATGCAGTAGCCCTTCTCCTGAATTTCGATGATCTTGTCTTGAATCCCGGCCAGATCCGTTCCCCGTACCCCGCCAGTCTGCCAAACCTCGCCTCTTGAAACAACCTCCGGTGACCGGCCTGATAAAACTCGAAGAGTCTACTCTCCAGCCCCGATGGAGCCCACCTCTCCACGCCCCGATGCGATAAACTCAATCCATATTCTTGCGCCAGAGTGCCCGGGCGCCTGCGACGGCGCAGGTGGGAGGTCCGTTGAAACTGCAGACTGCTGTCGTTGTGTTGTTGTCCCTTGCGAGCGCCGTTCTCGCCCAGACCCCTTCAGCCACCGTCGTCGGACGCGTCACCGATCCGGCTGGGGCCGTCATCCCGAACGTCACCGTCAAAGTGACGAACGTCGACACCAACATTTCGCAGCACGCGACTTCGAGCGACGTTGGCGATTACACCGTCCTTTACCTGAACCCCGGCCGCTATTCTCTCGAAGCCAAGTCGGAAGGATTCCGCACCTACAGGCGCGCGGAGTTCACGCT
>JBOGMR010000207.1:0-4867 GCA_050746825.1 Bryobacteraceae bacterium
AGCGCCAACCGGTGGAAAGGCTTCAAATTCTGTAGCCGATCTTCGGGTTCGTCCAACTTCCAACTCGAGAATTGGATCTCGACACGACCTTCGGTGAACTCGATGATGGAAAATCCGTTCTTCTCGATGGGCTTCAGACCTTCGTCGAGTTCGAGGCCCGTGGGAATTTGCGGCGGCGTACCTCGCCATGCCGAGGGCCAAGCCTTGGGTCCAGTGCTGATGGGACCTGTCAAGACGGAGACGATCGGGTTCCGGCGGAAGTCGAGCCGGCCGTAGCGTTGAATCTTTCCTTCGGCGAGCGCGTGCAGGTCGCCGCTCAGGAACAGCGGGATTCGCTGCATCGCCGACGCCGCCTGCAGCAGCCGATCGTGCTGCGCGCTCCATCCCTGCTGCCAAAAGTATTTTGGTTTGGCAAGGCCGAGCCTGCCGTCCGGCTGCAGCAAGTCCGGATACCACTCGCCCCATTTGCCGGCGCTCCATCCGACCGGCGTCGACGGCAGGTTGATCACATGGTGCGTTTCCTGCGCTTTCATCCGGCGCACCAGCCAGCTCTCGACGGTATCGGGCACAAATCCGCCGGCCGGTCCCTTCAGTGTCAGGTAACGCCGGCAATCGTACATCAGGATCTCAACCAGCTTGCCGTATCGCAGTGTCCCGAACGATTCCGACACGCCGCGGGCGCGGTCGAAAGCGCTGGAGCCGGGCAATCCGAGCGGGCGGCCGGTATCGGGCAAAAACTCGGGATAGTAGAGACCCTGAGTCGCACGGGCCAGGCGCAGCATGAAATCATCCGGCGGGAAGGTCACCATCTCCGGAGTGGCCTCGTCGTTCTCGAAGTAGTCGTGATCGTCCTGGAGAAAAAAGACGGGAGTGGAGCGGAACAGCGTGCCATAGAGATCGCAAACCTGAGGACTCACCACCTGCTTCAGCTTGCGCTCGTTGTCTGTACCGATCGCCGGCTCGGAGCGCGCAAACTCGCCAACGAGTTTCATCGCGACCGGTGAGGCTCCGAGATTGCGTGAGCCCACTGGCGAACGCAGATCCCAGTAGACATGGTCGCCGATTGCGATCACGGCATCGGGCTTGTGCGAGAGGCCCGCCAGCAGCAGCTTTCGGCGATTGGCGATGGAGACCCAGTAAGGCAGCCCGGTGTCCGGATTCAGCGTCGCGGGATGCCCTCCCGCGCACGTGTAGACCAGCAGGCGAAGACGCCTGGGTTGAGCGCCTGGGCTGGGGAATGTCGAAAGCGGCCAGGGATCGCACAGCGGCTTGCCGCGCGAATCGAGCAACTCAAGTTGATAGGCGCGCTCCGGCTCGAGCCCCGTAACATCGAACGCGAAGAACTCACCTGCGGTATCGGAGCGAACGCCCCTGGCGGAGCGCGATCCGATTCGCAAGGATGGGGCCGCGGCGAGAGGCCGCTCAAAGCCGGCCTTCAATAAGATGCGGTCGTAGCTGACGGCCGGCAGCAGATGTTTGACGGCGCCCGCCTGCCACTCTGCCCGAGCCAATGCGGCGGCTCCGAGTGTCGCAACGAATTGTCGCCTGCCGGCTCTCACTACCTTCGCGCGTGGCCTTCCACGATCTCGATCAGGATGCGGTCTGGGCCTTCAACAAGCGCCGAGTTGCCCTTACGCTCGACAATTTTGACACCTTCTTTGACCAGTTTGCCGGCCGCGGCGGCGACGTCATCGACACTGAAGGCGAGATGATCGACTACGCGCCCCTTCGTGGTCTCAAATGCGGTGCGATCCTTCCAGTCGGAAACGAATGCCTGCCGGGCGTATTCGACGGGGTAAATGATGATGTTCACGTTGTCCATCATGAGCGACATGCTCGGCCCGATCTGCCATCCGCGCAGGAAACGCGGCTCACGGGAGGGCGGCTGCGTGCCGCGTCGCGTCGCGCCGAAGTGCCGCATGTACCATTCGCCCGCCGATACCGGATCGGCGCTCAGCAGGTGCAGGTGCCCGAAGTGATGATGGTTCGCGGTGTTCAGCTCGATGAGGGCGCCATCGGGACCGGCGACGTAGGCGAAGAAGAAGTTGGGGAACATCTCGGTGATGGGCGTGGCGAATTTTGTGCCGCGCTCGAGCTGCTGCTGGTAGGCTTCCTTCATGTTTTCCGCGCCCCAGCCGAAATGCCAGATCGATGAGACGATCGACGCGGGCGGTTGGCTCGAGACTTTGTTGAACAGCAGCCAGGACTTTTGAGCCCAGACCGCGGCATCGCCCTGATGGCTCGCTTTCTCGCAGTCGAAGGTGCGGGTGTAGAAGTCGATGGCGCGTGCGGGGCCGGTGGAGTTGAGGTGAAGATGATGGAAGTGCGCGGGCGCGGTGGGGCCGTCGGCCGCGAGGGCGGCGGCGACGAAGACGAGTGGTGCAAAGGTAGACAAGCGCCGAGACGAGTCCCGCCGCGGCAGGCGCGAGTGCCTGCGCCACGGCTTAGTCATCGGCGCGAACCCAGCCGTAGGCCGCGTTGTTGCGCTGGCCGCCGCCATCGACATACGCCGTCTTCAGTTTCGATAGCGCATCGGCCGGCAGCGGGTTCCGCTTCTTTTTCAGATCTACGTTGTACAGTTTCGCGGCATTCAGCCCGAGGATTTTCGCTTTGTCCTCTTTCGTGATCTTCTTATAGCCGAACTTCTCGCACATCTCGTCGCTGATCTGGAATCGCTTGAATGCGTCGATGGCCCATTGCGGCGAGCCCCACCACAGGCAGTCCGTCCCCCAGATCACGTGGTCCGCACCGTAGTGCTTGATGTTTTTGCCCATCCCGTGCATGCACATCACGGGGTCGGCCAGTATGAGCACCGCGAAGAAACTGCCCACCTCGGGGTACACATTGTTCATCTTCGGATTGCGTCGCTTGATGTCCATCAGCACGTTGTGCCAGAGAAAGTCGCCGGTGGTGGCGTCGTATTCGTTGTTCTGCTTCCAGTTGTCCTCGGTCGCACCGTGCTTGATCGCCGAATGATAAATCACGAAGTTGAAATCGGGGTACTTCAGAGCCGCCTTCTCGATGTCCTTCGGATTCGCCAGATGCCCCAGGGTGCGCGACTGGTACGAGTACCCCTTGTGCACGCTGATCAGCTTGATCCCCTTCTTGCGCGACTCTTCGTAGAACCAGAACGCGTTGTCGTCGTCGCACTGAAAACCCTGGCCCGTACGCGCGGGGTCGGTGTGGCAATACCACTTCCACGAATCGATGCCGTAAACCTTGACCTCGCGCTCCATCTGTTCGAGGATCGCTTTCTTGTCGATCGAGTTCGACTCTTTGTTCCAGTAGTGGTTCGGCGCAAGGTTTCCCTGGCAGAGCGCGCGCGTTGATCCTGCCAGCGTGTTGATCTCCTTTTTCGCTTGCGACATCAGCCAGCTTGGGAGAATGCCCCCGCCGCGAGCGCGTCCTTCGAGCGCGTTGCCTTGCGCGTCGCGCTGATTTTCGCGGCCCGGCACGCCGGAGATGACGAGCATGTCCGTCTCGCTGTCGAAGAACATCTCTTTGACGAAGTTCCGGAACCCGTAGGACTCTACATCATCCCTGAGCTGAAAGCCCATGTTCCTGACAAATTCGTTGCTCCGGAACTTCAACGCAACGCCATTGGTGAAATGGGCCTGCACATCCATCACGAAGTACTCGCCTTTGGGGAACTTCTCTTCGGTTGCCTGCGGCTCGAACGCCTCGGCATCGTCGACGTCCAAACATTTTCCGTAAACCTTGTTCATGGCAAGGAAGCAGGCCGCCATGCCCATCGGCGACGCCATGAACGCCCGCCGGTCCATCCCCAGCTTCTTCGAGTTCGCCGCGCTCATCTCGCCGATCAGGTTCTCAACCTGTTTCTGCCGCGCATTTTGCGGCCGCGGGATGAATTCCTCGTTGGAGACAATCTGGGTTGGCATGGGCGAATCGACGCCCTTCTTCCGGTCCCGGTCGACTTTGCGGATCCACATGGCTCGCGCCTCCTGGTCCGTGATTCTATCACCAGCAGCGCTGTGTTAGACTAATCCGCACCCCCGGACTTCATCGACCTCGGAGGTGACCGTGAAAAACTGGCGCCAATTTGCCTCGATTCTGGCGCTGATCGCGGGAATAGAACGGATTGCCGGCGCGGCGCCGTTCTATCTTCCCGACGTTGCCAATTTTTACCAGCACCAAAAGGCCTTCCAGGGACAGTACCCCGCGTGGAATCCTGACGGAACGTGGAAGGCGCCGAACGCCGACCCGCTGCCGGATCCGCCAGATCCAGCGGAAGCCGCCGCGGCCTATAACAGTCCGAAAAACTGGTGGGAGCGCGGCGGAGGCTGGTGCTGCACGACCGCCGTCTCCGATCTGCTGTACTCGATCCAGAAGAATTATTACCCCACCGGCCCGGCCCTCTTCTGGGGCGAGTTGGGTCACACCTGGTTCGAGTACATGAACTTTGGGATCGAACAATTCTACTTCGACTATTTCGCCGGCGGCAAGAACTTCGCGACGATTCTGGACGACCGCGGCTTCGGCCCCACACGCATCCGCTATGACGAGTACTTCGTGGAGGGCGGCGTCGTCATGCACGCGAACGCGCCCAGTGGCTTTTGTGGCGTGTGTCCGAATGGTGCGGGCACCTTTGCCTATAACAGCGTCAAAGATCTTTATCTTGACGCGCTCGCCAACAATCGCTATGTCGCGCTGAATATTGTTTCTACAGGACTCACGGCGGCGCAGCAGGATGCGCGCGGCATCTGGTGGAACTACCACGTGATCGCCGGCGCAGGTATCGATGTTGCCAACGATCTGATCTTCATCGCCGATCCGAACCGCAACAATACCGGTTCCAATCGCGGAGTGGGGCCGAACGCCGGCATCGGATGGGGCCATCCGTATGCGT
>JBOGMR010000208.1:0-4519 GCA_050746825.1 Bryobacteraceae bacterium
TCATGCGGCAACACTCGCTCCGTAGCTCTTCCGAAAGTGTGCGAAGGAGGACATTCCCGCCTAGTGGCAGCGGCAGGTTGTACTGGCCCTTCCACCAGCGGCCGAGGTCCAGCACTTTGTGAAAGCCGCCGCGGCTGTAGGTGAGCTGAGCTTCGTGAATGATGAGCCCTGCATCCGCCGCGTGCTCTTTCACCGCCTCCAGGATGCGATCGAACGGCACCACGACGGGCTCAAAATCCGGCGCACACAGTTTCAGCGTCAGGTACGCCGTGGTCATTGTGCCCGGGATGGCGATTTTCTTGCCCCGCAGATCGTCCATGTCTAAAGGACGCGTAGACACGACCATTGGACCGTAACCGTCTCCCACGCTCGACCCGCTCGCCATGAGCACGTACTTGTCCGCCACATACGGATAGGCATGATACGAGATCGCCGTCAGTTCGTAGGCGCCATCTATAGCTTTGCGATTCAGCGACTCAATGTCTTCAAGAACGTGCCGGAACGCAACTTTCGTTGACCGGATCTTGCGCGTCGCCAGACCATAGAACATGAAGGCGTCGTCCGAATCCGGACTGTGAGCGCTGACAATTTCAGTGGGGGGACCAGCGGTCATAATAAGAGATGGGAGAACTACCAATCTACCACAGGGGTGCACAGCGGATTTCCCACAATGCCAGGATGAGGAGCGGCGTTCGAACACACAAAAGGGACGGTCGCAGTTCCTTTGATCAACTCAGAAGACGCGCTGACGATCATCATGTGGCGCATTGCGCGCCGTGCGGCGTATCGTGGCTTCGACAAGCCTAGCCGCGTGCCGATCGCTCGCTACCTTCCTGACTGCCTGTTGACCACAGGGTGCGACCGTCCCTCTCTCCCAAGCCAGGTTCGATCTGTCACCTCCTCTGCCGATTCACGCCGTGAACTCACAGCTAAAACCGGCTCACTACGGAGTTCCACCGGGCCTAATTCTCTCGGCCCCAATTCAATTGTACGCCTGCCGTAGATGGAGTCAATAGTCCGCGTGTACTAATCGTCGAAGACGTTTACTAGAGGAATCGTTTCGGAAACTTCGCGATCGAGTTGCGCGCAGTCGTTCGTCATAGCAGCCCACGTGCTATTTTGAATGGCGGGGTCACGCGGGCGGCGCCTTCACTCGCCGCATCGCCGCTGCGACCCTTAAGTGAGGTCTCGATGCCGCGCGGAAGGTTCGTTTCAAAGCCTCTCAAATTGCCAACGAATGACCTGCGGTTCGAGCGCGGCGACATCGCATTCGAAGGCGTGGACCAATCCGGTCCGTCCTTTGAAGTGCGCGTGTTTCTCAACAACCCGGATGCCAACCTAGAAACACCCTTGACGCCCGAGGCTGGGTACGCCGGTTCCTTTCATGTTTACGGCTACGGCACGTGGCCCGAGGACATCGGAAAAACAACCGAGGATGGCGCCGAGCCGGAAGCGATTCGCGCCCCCATCGAGAAGTTCGTGATCGCGACTGAGGCCATCCGAAAAAGCGCGTCATCCGGCCGTGAGGTCACGGTCACGGTCGTGCCGGTTTTCGGCGACCCGCCGCAGGATGCCGGCCGGGCTTTCAAGTTCAAGGACGTTAGGATCGTGCTGCGTTAGGCCATCCTGGAGGACCGGCGTCATTCTGCGTGTCCTTTCACTACTGTATTGACAATCCCATGAATCCGTGAAATATAGTTTGTTTCCGGAGAAAAAGCGATGGCGAATGGTCTCACTCTGCGTCGTAACGTAGAAGCATTACAGCGAATTACCGGCGCGCTCGATCCTGTTCGGGACGCATACGCAAAAATGCAGGCCTTGACCGGCACGGACAACCGCAGTTGGATTCACTGGGCCGGCCTTCACGGATTTCCGCAGTTCATGTGCTGGCACCACGGCCGCGTCGGAATGGGCCAGCAGCGGCCCTACGATCTGTTCCTGCCTTGGCATCGCGCGTATCTGCTCTATTTCGAGCACACCGCGAAAGATCAGAATGCCCAGGCGTCAATTCCGTGGTGGGATTGGAGTTCTGCGTTGTCGCGGCGCGTCGGCCTGCCGAAAAGTTTTACCGGCGCCCGCGCCGGAGCTAACCGCAACCCGCTGCGCGACGGACCGGTGCCCCCGATTCCTCCCGCGCCTGCCCGGTCCACCGTGCGATTTCCAGGGCGTCCCGCCAATCTACCCTCTCCGGCGCGCGTCAACGCCGTGCTGGCGCTCAATCAGTATGTGGATTTTTCCAATCAGCTTCAGGACATTCACGACTCCATCCACGGCTGGGCCGGCGGCCGGAATCCGGCGAGGCCTACTCAGGGCGGAGACATGGGCGCGGTGGCCACTTCGGCCTTTGACCCGATCTTCTGGTCGCATCACTGCATGATCGACCGGCTCTGGTATTTGTGGCAGCTCCGTCACGGAGAGTCGAACATTCCACCCGACTATCTGGACAAGCCCCTTGCGCCGTTCGCGCTCAACGTCAAAGACGTCCTGAATATCAACACGCTTGGATATGAGTATGCGGGCGCGTCGACGTAAGCGCGTCGAACAGCAGGACAGGAGGATCTGATGCCGCAAAAAAAAGCAAAGGCCGCTAAGGCGCCCGCGGCGCCGAAATCTTACGTGTCGCCGCCGATCAGCACGCAGTACCTGGACAATGATTTCGCACGCGCGGATCTTGTGTTCGAAGGCGTCGATCACTCGGGCGTCTCTTTCGAAGCCCGCGTTTTCCTGAACAACAAGACCGCGACGGAGGGCACCCCGACGCGGGCGGATTCCGGCTATGCGGGTTCATTCCACATTTTCGGCCACGGCGGTTGTTTCGGCGACGTGGGCCACTGCGACGTGCGCGGCCTTCCACGGCCGTACGATCCGCGCCCCGCTCACCCGCTGTCGCCGGCTCGCAAAGTTGTAATCGCGACAGACGCCATCAGGAAAGCGATGCGCCGAGGTAAGAGTGTCACGGTGGTGATTGTTCCGGTCGTCCTGAGCGGAACGGAAAAGTGCGACTTCGAGAACGTGGTGAAGCTCGATCGCGTCTCGATCGTCACCTACAAGTAGCGAGGTTGTGGCGCGGGCCCTTAGCCTGCCTGCCTCAACGCACCGACGCCGTCGGGTTTCCCGTCGCCAGCGGATTCACCAGCCGGTGCTCCGCGTAGTATCCCGGCCGCACACGTTCCACGATCTGCGCCACAGGCCTCTCGATCACCTCGAAGAACGGCTTCGGATATACGCCGATCCAGAATGCACACGCGATCAGTGGTGCGAACACGGCGATCTCTCTCCAGTTCAGATCCAGCAGCTTCTCATTCTTGGGGCCCAGAGTGCCCAGCATGGTGCGCTGAAACAGCCACAGCAAATACGCCGCGCCCAATGCAATTCCGGCCGCGCACCAGAACGCCCAGTTGAGAGACATCTGATAGACTCCCTGCAGAATTGCGATTTCACCGATGAAGCCGTTGAGCGGCGGCATCCCCATCGAGCTGAGTGCGGCTATGAGAAACACCATCGTAAACACAGGCATCACTCGCAGCAGTCCGCCGTACTCGGAAATCTCGCGCGTGTGCCGGCGCTCGTAAACCACACCCACGATAAGGAACAACATCCCCGTCGAGATGCCGTGATTGATCTGCTGCAGGATCGATCCCGCGATGCCGTTCGGATTCAGCGCGAAGATGCCGAGCGTACAGAAGCCGAGGTGGCTCACCGATGAGTACGCCACCAGCTTCTTCCAGTCCTTCTGCATCAGCGATGCCAGCGCGCCATACACGATCCCGATGATCGAGAGCACCGCCATGAAGTTCACCACCCACGGATTCTTGGCCGTCTCCGGCAGCAGCGGCAGCGAGAATCGGAGAAAGCCGTAGGTGCCCATCTTCAGCAGCACGCTCGCCAGGATCACCGAGCCTGCCGTCGGTGCTTCGACGTGCGCGTCCGGAAGCCAGGTGTGGAACGGCCACATCGGCACCTTCACGGCAAATCCGATAAAAAACGCCCAGAACACCCACCACTGAACGCCGAGCGGCAGCGCCGTGCGCATCAGATCTTCGATCGCGAAAGAGTAAACCTGATGCTGAGTGAAGTGATGGTAGTAGAGGGTGAGAATGCCGAGCAGCATCAACACGGACCCGATCAACGTGTAGATCATGAACTTCATCGCCGCGTACGAACGGCGTGGCCCGCCCCAGATCGCGATGATGAAGTACATCGGCACCAGCACCGTTTCCCAGAACACGAAGAACAGCAGAAAATCGAGCGCTATGAAAACGCCGAGCATGCCGGTCTGTTGAAGGAGGAAGAAGGCGTAGTATTCCTTCACGCGGTCTTCGATCGAAGACCAGCTTGACAGGATCGCGAGAAACCCGAGCAAAGTAGTCAGCAAAACCAGCAGCAGGCCGAAACCGTCGATCCCCAGGTGATAGGTAGCGCCGATCGACGGGATCCACGAAGCCTTTTCGACAAACTGGAAGTCCTTGGTTCGATCGAACTGAAACGCCAAAGGCAGAGAGACCAGAAAACCTACCAA
>JBOGMR010000209.1:0-6356 GCA_050746825.1 Bryobacteraceae bacterium
AACCTTCCGCGGCGTGCTCTTCCCACCCTGGCGCAACTGGAACTCACCGTTCGCCAAAGCCTATTACCTGCCGAAGCCTACAATATGGTCCCAGGCCGCGATCCCCAAAACGGTTAAGCACCCCCGCACGGGCGGCGCCCCACAATGGCCAGCTTGCTACAATAAACTTCCTTTCTATCTCTCTATGCGGATCGCAATCGGCGCCGACCACGCGGGCTTTTCCCTCAAAGAGAGCCTTCGCGAGCGGCTCCGCGCCGTGGGGCACGAGGTCGTCGACCATGGCACCCATTCGCCGGACTCGGTCGATTACCCCGACATGGCCGCCTCCGTTGCCCGCGCCGTCGCCTCGGGCGAGAGCGAGCGCGGCGTGCTGGTCTGTAACACGGGCGTGGGCATGTCGATCGCCGCGAACAAAATCCACGGCGTGCGCGCCGCGCTGGGCGTGACGGAAGACGAAGTGCGCCTCACTCGCGAGCACAACGACGCCAACGTGCTCACGCTGGGCGCGGTGCTCTCTAACGCAGAGACGGCAGCCAAACTTCTCGACGTGTTCCTCGCGACACCTTTCCAGGGTGGACGTCATGCGCGCCGCATCGCCAAGATTGCAGATCTGGAGAAGGATGACTGAGCGGAGGCCGTGAAGATCGTCATCGATGTCCGCCGCGTCAGCGATTTCGGCATCGGCACCTACATCCGGAATCTGGTGCACGCGCTTGCGGAAGTCGACCATCAGACGAACCGCTACGTCCTGGTTACGCCATGGGAACAGGCGCCTGACTGGTCCGGCTTGCCGCCGAACTTCGAGATCGCGGCGTATGAGCGCAAGGACACCGACCCGCTCGACCATCTGACGCTCCCAGCCTATCTGCGCAGGTTCAAAGCCGACCTCGCTCATTTTCCGTTCAACCGGGTTCCATTACTCATGACGCGACCCTTCGTCGTTACGGTTCATGATCTGAGCAGCCTGCTGTTCGAGGAGCGCAAAGGACTGCGCCAGGATCTGCGTCGCTATCGCTTCCGGCGCGGACTCACGCGCGCGGAGCGCGTGATCGCCGTTTCCGCAGCCACCCGGCGGGACGTGGAGAGCCTGCTCGGCATCGCTCCGGAGCGCCTCAGGCTCGTCTACAGCGCGCCCGAGCCGCAATTCTTCCGTCGTGAGATTACGCCCGGCGAGGGCGACGCGGAGCGGCAGCAAATTCTCGAACGATACCAGATTCAGTACCCGTTCCTGCTCTACACGGGGAGTATTCGGCCCCAGAAAAATGTCCCGCGCCTGGTTGAGGCCTTCGCGGTCGCGCGCGAGGCTCTCAGTGATCACCCCGAATTCCGTGACCTGCGCCTGATTATCATCGGCGATGAGATCTCGCGATACCCGGACGTCCGGCGCGCGGTGATTCAGAGCCGCGTTGAGCAGGAGGTCCGCTTCCTCGGCTTCGTTCCGCTCGAGACGCTGCGCGTCTTCTACCAGTCTGCCACCGCGTTTGTCTTTCCCTCTCTCTATGAAGGCTTCGGCTTACCGCCGCTCGAAGCGATGGCCGCGGGGACGCCGGTCATCACTTCGTCGTCCAGCTCGCTGCCCGAAGCGGTCGGCGATGCCGCCGTTCTGGTGAATCCGGAAAACGTCTTCGACATCGCACGCGGAATCAAAGAGGTCCTGTTCAGTCCGGAACTGCGGGAGCGGCTGGCGGCTGCCGGGCCGAAACAGGCTTCGCGCTTCAACTGGGAGCGCACGGCGCGCGAAGTGCTTAACATCTATAGAGAAGTCGCCGGAGATTGATGCATTAGAATAAAAGAGAGCCTTATGTCAGCCGTAGCTAGTCCCGCCGAACAGCGAATGATCCTCCGGGACATTTCGTGGGAGACTTACATCCGACTGTGCGATGAGAATCAGAGCCCGGCAACGAGGATGTTCTACGATGAAGGAATACTCGAGATCGTGACTGTCTCATCGGAACATGAAAGGTTCAAATGGGCCCTGGAGCACGTTTTTGAGGCCCTCGCCGAGGGTTTCGACATCGACTTCGAGAATCTTGGACATACCACGTTCCGCCGAAGAGATCTCCAGAAGGCGTTTGAGCCCGACACGTGTTTCTATGTGAAACGTATCTCCGCGGTGCGCGGCAAGAGCGAAATCGTCCTTCCGTCCGATCCCGCGCCGGAGCTCGTGGTCGAGGTTGACATTTCCAGGTCGTCACTTCAGAAGCTGCCGCTGTTTGCCGCGATGGGCGTCGGCGAAGTCTGGAGATACGAAGGCAGCCAGATCATGATCTTTCGTCTGTCCTCGGGTGAATACGCCGAGGTCGAAGAGAGCACCATGCTGCCTGGCGTGACCAGCGCTGTTCTGACTCGCTTGATTGACGAGAGCCTCACGATGACACGGACGGGTTGGCTCCGCCACGTCAGACAGTGGGCCCAGGATTACCGGCCACGCTGACGGACGCCCAGCGTATTATCATTCCTTAGAGGAAACCCACAACCATGCGTTATTGGTTCGCGCTTTTGACGATCGGCAGTACTCTGGCGCAGACGCCGCCGGTCGAGCAGCTCAAGACTGAGGCTCGCGCGATCGTCGAATCGCGACGGGTCTTTACCCAGCGCATGGTCGACTCGATCTTCAGCTTCGGCGAGCTGGGCTTTCAGGAGTTCGAGACGTCCGCCTTCGTTACAGGTCTGCTCGAAAAAGAAGGTTTCCAAATCACCCGCAACGTCGCGGGAATGCCGACCGGATTCGTGGCGGCGTGGGGATCGGGCAAGCCCGTGATCGGGTTCATGGCCGATATCGACGGGTTGCCGGAGACGTCGCAGAAGCCGGGCGTGGCGTACCACGCGCCGCTCATTCCGAACGGGCCGGGCCACGGAGAAGGCCACAACGCCGGCCAGGCCGTCAACGTCACGGCGGCGATCGCGGTCAAGCAGTTGATGCAGAAGCATAAGCTCAGCGGCACGCTGCGCGTCTATCCAGGTGTCGCCGAGGAACTGCTCGCCAGCCGTACCTACATGGTGCTCGCGGGTATGTTCAAAGATGTTGACGTGATGCTCAGCACTCACATCAGCAACGATTTTTCGGTATCGCACGGTCCCGGCGGGTCGGGTCTGGTCTCGACGCAGTTCACCTTTGAAGGGCAGAGCGCTCACGGCGCCGGCTCACCCTGGCGAGGCCGGAGCGCGCTCGATGCGGTCGAGCTGATGAACGCCGGCTGGAACTACCGCCGCGAGCACTTGCGTCCAGAGCACCGTTCGCACTACGTGATCACGCACGGCGGCGATCAACCGAACGTGGTTCCGCCGCTCGCGACCGTATGGTACTTCTTCCGCGAGTGGGATTACGAGCGCATCCGCGAGTTGCACGCCGTCGGCACGAAAATCGCAGGCGCCGCGGCGCAAATGACCGATACCAAAATGACCGAGCGCGTGCTCGCGGCCACCTGGCCCGGCCATTTCAACAAACCGATTGCCGAGGCGATGTACGCCAATATCAAGGCGGTCGGAATGCCGAGCTGGTCGGAGGCCGATGAAACGCTGGCGCGCGCGGCTCAGATCGAGATGAAGGGCCAGGTGATCGGATTGAGGAAGCAGGTTGCCGAGATGAGGGGCTCAGGCGATCGCAGCGGCGCCGTGGGCGGAGGCTCCGACGACATCGCCGAAGTGTCCTGGAATCTGCCGACGGTCGTGCTGCGCTATCCCGGCAACATTCCGAACCTGGTGGGGCACCACTGGTCGAGCGGCATCGCGATGGCGACTCCGATAGCGCACAAAGGCGCGACCTCCGGAGCGATGGCGCAAGCGATGACGGCGCTCGACATCCTCACCAGTCCGCCGCTTATGGTGTCGGCCACGCAGTATTTCGGGGAGCAGACCAAAGAGACCAAATGGAAGTCGCTGATCCCCGACGGAACCAAAGCGCCCGCGCATTTGAATGCAGAGAAAATGGAGCGGTTCCGGCCGGAGCTGAAGAAGCTGCGCTACGATCCGAGCAAGTACGCGACGTATATGGAGCAGTTGGGAATTCGGTACCCGACCGTCAAGTAAGATGTAAGTAGCGATGACAATCACCGTGGAAATCAACGCCGAAACGGAGGCGCGTCTCGCGGCCGAGGCTGAGGCTCGTGGCTTGGATGTCGCCACATACGCCGCCCGCTTGCTGGAGCAGGCGCAGGTTCCTCCAGCGCCCGCTACGCCGAAACTCACGATCGAGGAGTTTCACGCTTGGTTGGACGACTTTGCAGCCCTGTCCGGCAAGATTCCTCCCATGCCGGGCGAAACTTTTTCGCGGGAGATGATTTACCAGGACCATGATTAGATGGCCGCCGCTCACCTGCTGGACACAAACGCGTTGCTTCGTTTGGCCAGAAGGGAAGATTCTGAACACATCCTCATCAAGACCGCGATTGATCGATTGATCGAGGGGGGCGCTGGGCTCTGCTACACGCCGCAGAACGTGGTTGAGTTCTGGAATGTGCTTACGCGGCCTACCAAGCAAAATGGCTTTGGATTGACTGTCTCCGACGCGCATCGAGAGGTATCGTTGATTGAAAAACGGTTCATCTTTCTACCAGACGACGAGCGCATCCACACCGAATGGCGTCGCCTGGTTGTTGCCCATTCCGTTTCCGGCGCGAAGGTGCATGACGCCCGGCTCGTAGCCGCAATGCGGGTCCACGGGATAACCCACTTGCTGACGCTCAACGCGAACGACTTCGCGCGATACTCCGGCATTACGGCGGTTCACCCAAACACCCTGGCCGGCTGAAGCCCTACTCCTCACGCAACGAAGTCATCGGATCCAGGCGCGATGCGCGCCAGGCTAGAATCAGGCTCGCCAGAAACGCGACCGCGGTGAGCGAGGCAGCCGACATCGCCAGCGTCAACGGGTCATGAGGTTTGAGTCCGAATAGCAACGTTTCGGCGCCCCGAGCAGCGGCCAGTGAAAGGGCAGCGCCCACTGCAATGCCGATCGCGAGCAGCACCGTCACCTGCCGAAGAATCAGCCAGATCACTCCGGGCCGGCTCGCGCCCAGGGCGAGTCGAATGCCGATCTCGCTACGCCGCCGCGCGACCATGTACGAGATCACGCCGTAAAGGCCGATCATCGCGAGCACCGCCGCCAGCGCGCCGAAGAAACCCGAGAGCCATGCCAGGACTCGCTCTCGCACCAATCGCTCCTCCACCATCGCTCGCAGCACGACGGGCCAGACGCGGATCTGCGGGCTGACCTCGGTGAGTCTTTGCTTCATCGCCGCGATGACGCTGGCCGGGGGCATCGCAGACCGCGTCACGATCGCTACGAAGGGTCCCGGCTGCGGACTCTGCGTTTCCGCCGCGAATGCGATCGATGGGATCCCCTGACGCAGATCCCCGTACTTGGTGTCCTTGACCACGCCGGCGATTTCGTAAACCGTATCGGGATAGCCAGGCTCGGCCACGCTGCTAACCACCTTGCCCACGGGATCGGCTCCTTCGAAGAACCGGCGCGCGAACGTCTGGTTCACCACAAGAACTTTCCGGGAAGTCCGCAGGTCCTGCTGGTTGAAGTCCCTCCCCGCGAGTACCGGAATCTCCATCGTGCGGAAGTAGCCTGGGCTGATCCACGTGAACTTGGACGAGGCGCGAGCCTTGCTCTCACCCGGCAAGCGCACGGCGAGTGTCCAGCTCGAACCTCCGAGCGGCAAGTGTGTCGAAGTGGACACCGATTCGATTCCCGGAATCGAGCGGACTTTCTCCAAGAGCTCTCGCTGAAACGGCTGAATCCTCTCCTCCGGGAGTCGCAGCCTGCGGAAGTCGGTGAAGGCGAAGATAATGCCATCCTGACGGAACCCGGCGTCAAGCGTAGTCAGATTTTGGAAGCTGCGCACAAAAAGCAGCGCTCCCACAAGCAGCACCAGCGAAATGCCAATCTGCGAAACGATGAGCACGCGCTGGAACGAGAAGCGGGTTCGGTCGGCCGTCGACCCGCGCGCGCCGGACTTCATCGCGGAAGCAGCGTCCATTTGAGTCGATCGCAGCGCTGGAGCGAGGCCGAACACGATGCACGTAAGAATCGAAACTACCGCCGTGAACGCGAGTACACTCCAATCCAGGTTGAGGCCAAGCTCGAAGGTGTCACTCTCGGTGCTGAGAAACCACACCAGGCTCCTGCTGAACATCGGGGCCAGCGCAACGCCGATCGCGGCGCATGTAATGGCGAGCAGCAGGCTCTCAGAGAGAAGTTGCGAGACCAGCCGGCTTCTCGACGCCCCGATCGCCAGTCTCACGGCAATCTCGCGCTGCCGAGCCGCCGAGCGAGCCAGCAGCAGGTTGGCGACGTTCGCGCACGCGATCAGCAATACCAGTCCTGTGATTCCCAGCAGGAGCCACAG
>JBOGMR010000210.1:0-6536 GCA_050746825.1 Bryobacteraceae bacterium
CGGCGCGATGGCGCTGTCGTGGACCATGGACAAGATCGGGCCGATGTGCCGCTCCGCCGACGACTGCGGATGGGTCTTGAAGGCGATCGCGGGCGGAGACTCGAACGATCCGGCTTCAGCCAACAAGAGCTTCTATTACGCACCTCAGTTCGCGCGGCAGTTGAAGGACATCCGCATCGGCTTCGCGCCGGTGGATTTCGCCGAATGGGCCGAACCCTCCGCGCGCCCCGCGTTCGAGAAAGCACTCGGCGTGATTCGCGAGCTCGGCGTGCAAATGTCCGAAACCAGGCTCTCGGAACTGCCCTTCGGACCGGTCGTAGGCACTGTGATTGGAGTCGAAGGCAGCTCCGTGTTCGAACAGCTCATCCGCAGCGGCAAAGTGGATGAGCTCGCCGACGCCAAACAGATCGCCGGCCTCAAGGCCGGACTGGAAATTCCCGCGAAGGATTATCTGAAGGCGATGCGGATCCGCAGCATCGTCAAGGCGGAGTTCCGCAAGATGTTCGCGGAAGTGGATATCCTGCTCTCGCCCACGCGCCTGGGACCGGCGCCGAAGATCACCGAGCCGCTCGACCGCCAGCCGGAGCGCCCCACACCCAAGGACCGCGGCCTCACCGGACTGATCGGAGCGGCGAATCTCGGGGGTCTGCCGGCATTGTCCCTGCCGTGCGGTTTCGCCGAAGATATGCCCGTCGCGATTCAGCTTGTGGGCTCGCCGTTTTCGGAAAACCTGCTATTGACGGTGGGGCGCGAGTTTCAGAGCCGAACCGACTGGCACAAGCGGCGGCCCGGTCAGCGCCCCGCCTGAAAGACCGCTCCCTCACGGCCGCGGCTCAGCGCGACGCTACGCGTCAGGAAGCGGTCTCCCAATCGAGGATGATCTTTCCCGACTGGCCCGACCGCATGATCTCGAAACCCTCCTCGTACCTGCCGTAAGGCAGATGGTGAGTGATCACCGGCCGGATGTCGAGGCCTGACTGCAACATCACGGTCATTTTGTACCAGGTCTCGTACATCTCGCGTCCGTAGATTCCGTGGATCGTGAGCATGCTGAAGATCACGGTGTTCCAATCGATCGCAATCGGCTCGGATGGAATGCCGAGCATCGCGATCTTGCCGCCGTGGCTCATATTCGCGAGCATGCTCCGGAAAGCGTCGGGATTGCCGGACATCTCGAGGCCGACGTCGAAGCCTTCTTTCATGCCGAGCTGCTGTTGGGCGTCGCCGAGGCTGGTCTGGCGCGGGTCGATCGCAAGCGTGACGCCCATCTTGCGGGCGAGCTCCAGCCGGCAGGGATTCACGTCGGTGATGACGACGAAGCGCGCGCCGGCGTGACGGACCACGGCAGCCGCCATCAGGCCGATGGGCCCCGCACCGGTGATCAGCACGTCCTCGCCCAGAACCGGAAACGAAAGCGCGGTGTGAACGGCGTTGCCAAACGGATCGAAAATGCACGCGATGTCGAGATCGACATTCGGGCTGTGGACCCAGACATTCGTCATCGGCAGCGCGATGTACTCGGCGAACGCGCCCGGGCGGTTCACGCCGACCCCGCTGGTGTGCGCACAGAGGTGGCGGCGTCCGGCGAGGCAATTGCGGCACCGGCCGCACACCACGTGTCCTTCTCCACTGACGAGCTGGCCGGGGAAGAAGTCCGAAACATTCGAGCCGACCTTTACGATTTCTCCGGTGAATTCGTGGCCGATGATCATCGGGACGGGGATCGTGCGGCGCGCCCAGTCGTCCCAGTTGTAGATATGGACGTCGGTGCCGCAAATCGAGGCTCGTTTCACCCGGATCAACACTTCGTTGATGCCGGCATCGGGGACCGGCATCTCTTCGAGCCACAGACCGGGCTCGGCGGATTTCTTGACGAGCGCCTTCATGATCTCCCTATTGTAGGGGCGCGGCGATTGGCGGCGCGCCGCTCCCGTCAATCCTGGCGCAACGCGACTAGCGGATCCACTTTGGTTGCACGGCGCGCGGGGATGAAGCTTGCCGCCAGGGAGACGACGGCGAGGAGAGCAGAGACGGCGACGTAGGTCATCGGGTCGCCGGGTTTGACCTCGAACAGGAAGTTGGTGAGCAGGCGCGTGGCCGCGAATGCGCCGGCCAGGCCGAGCAGGAGGCCTGCGGCGGCGAGTGCGAAACCCTGGCGCAGCACGAGGCGCAATACGTCTGCCGGACTTGCGCCGAGCGCCATGCGGACGCCGATCTCGCCCGAGCGCTGGCTGACGGCGTACGCCATCACGCCGTAGACTCCGGCCATCGCGAGGCACACGGCGAGGGCCGCGAAGACGCCGAGCAGCAGCGTGCGAAAGCGAGGCGCCGCGACGTTCTCGGCAAGAGACGCTTCCATCGTGGTGAATGTCACCGGCACTTCGGCGGAGAGGTCGCGCGCCTTGCGGCGGATCGTGTCGGCGAGCGCGGTGGGCGCCGTGGCGGTGCGCACAATGACGCGAAGACCCATCGCAGCGCGCGGATGCTGTTCGTACGGCATGTAAATTTCGGGCTCCGGCTGGCGCGCGGGACCGTACTGCCGCACGTCTCCAACAACGCCTACGACAAGCATCGGCTTGGGCGAATCGAAGCCACAGACGATGGAGTGGCCGATCGGATCCTGTCCAGGAAACGCCTTTCGAGCGAGCGCTTCGTTGATGACGGTGGTGAAGGGCGCGTCGTAGGTGTCCGCGCCGTTGAAATCGCGGCCGCGAATCAGCGGAATGCCGAGCGCGCCAAATGCGCCGGGCGTCACTACGGAGAACACGGCTTGCGGCGTGGAGGCGATATCCCGCGCCCAAGGCTGGTTGTCGATTTTGTAGCCTCCATTCGAACTGACGTGGCCGGGCGGAGTCCGCGTGGCGCCAGACGCGAGGACGCCAGGTAGCGTAGCCACCTCCGACAGGAGATCTTTGTAGAAGCGTGTCGAGCGGCGCGCGGCTTCCAGGCTCGAGACCGGCACACTGGTCGTCATGACCAGCAGATTGCCGGGACGAAATCCAAGCGCGACATTGTGGAGCGACACGAAGCTCTTGAGGAGCAGACCGGCTCCGGCGAGGAGGACGACCGAGAGCGCGACCTCGGCGACGACGAGCGCTCCGCGCAGGCGTCCCGCGCCGCCTCCGGCGACAGCTCTTGCCGCGCCCTGCTTCAGTGCTTCATTCAAGTCAATACGGGAGAGTTGGAGCGCCGGCGCGAGCCCGAACAGAAAGCTGGTCAGGACACATACGCCGAGAGCAAACGCGAGCACCCATCCGTCGATGTGTGTGTCGGCCAATCGAGGGACGTTGCCCGGCGCCAACTTGACAAGCGCATTCGATTCCCAGACCGCGAGGACTACTCCTGCCGCACCGGCGACCAATGCCAACAAGAGGCTCTCGCTCATCAACTGCCGGATGATGCGCGCCCGGCCCGCGCCCACAGCAACGCGAATGGCGATCTCACGGGTGCGCGCCGTCGCCTTCGCGAGGAGCAGGTTCGCGACATTCGCGCAGGCGATCAGCAATACGACGCCCACGGCGCCAAACAAGATGTAGAGCGTGAGGCGGACATCCTTGACCATTTCGTCGCGCAGGCGGGTGACGGCGACGCTCTTGTTGGTGTTGCTCGAGGGATGCTGCTGTTCGAGGCGCGCGCCGATGGAGGTCATTTGCGCTTGCGCCTGTTCGAGGCTGACGTCCGGTTTCAGGCGGCCGGCAACCAGGTAGTTCTGGGCGCTGCGGGATGTCGTCTCGGAGATTATCGTGTCAGCCGGAAACCAGAGGTCGGTCTTGCCGGGGAAGTCGAAGCGCGGGGGCAGGACGCCAACGATAGTCAGCGTTCGACCGAACATGCGGATCGTTTGCCCGACGGCTGTGGGATCGCCGCCAAATCGGCTCTGCCAGTAGGCGTGGCTGATGACGACCGCGCCGCCGCTGCCCGGCTTCACTTCTTCCGCATCAAACAGGCGGCCGAGGATTGGGTCGACGTCGAAGACGCGAAAGAATTCCGGCGAAACGCGGGTGATGCCGGCAAAATCGGCAGACTCGCGCGCGCTCACTGCAGCGGAGAAACCTTTGTAAAGCGCTGCCGCTGTGAACGCCGTGCTTTGATCGTGCCAGTCACGGAAATCCGGCGCGGAGACCTGGCCGCGGGAGCCCTCCCGCTTCCAAAGGGATGCCAGGGTGACGATCCGGTCGGGGTCGCGGTAGGCGAGCGGATCGAGCAGCACGGTTCGGACGACGCTGAAGACCGCGGTGCTCGAGCCGATTCCGAGGGCCATCACGAGCACGGCGAGGAGCGTGACGCCGGGGTTCTTGCGGAGGGATCGGAGGGCGGATTTCAGATCCATGTTGTATTGACGCGGTGCTGGTGGGATGGATAGCAGCGAGCACGGGGCTTATGATCGGACAAATTCCCGGTCGGACGAGCGCACGTGACGGGCAGGCCGGAGACCTGCGCCACGCATTCTCAGGAAACACAGTGGATGCTTCGAGGGCAGGCGAAACCGCCTGCCCCACCGCCGGGGACTCGATGTTTTTGCGGCGAAACCGCACTGTGCCACATTGGGGTTCGGGGTGCGGCGTGCGTGGGGCATAATGAGAAGTCTGGATTATGGCGTATTCCGACCTGCGGGAATTCATTCGGGCGCTTGAGAAGAACGGTGAGCTGAAGCGGATTTCCGTTGAGGTGGATCCCATTCTTGAGGTGACCGAGTTCGCGGACCGGGCGGTGAAGTCGGGCGGGCCGGCGCTACTGTTCGAGAAGCCGAAGGGCTACCAGATTCCGATTCTGATCAACAGCTTCGCCAGCATGCGGAAGATGGAAATCGCGCTGGAGGTGGAATCGGTCGGCGAGGTGGCGGGGCGCATCGCCGAGTACCTGGAGATGCGGATGCCGGAAGGGCTGATCGGCAAGCTGAAGATGCTGCCGAAGCTCGCGGAAATGGGTTCGTTTTTTCCGAAGGCGGTGAAGGACGGCCCGTGCAAGGAGGTCGTGAAGAAGGAGGGCTTCTCGCTGTTCGATTTTCCGATTCTGCAGTGCTGGCCGGAGGACGCGGGACGGTTCATCACGCTGCCGATGGTTTTTTCGCGCAACCCGGATACGGGCAAGCGCAACTGCGGCTGTTATCGAATGCAAATCTACGACGATCGCACCGCCGGCATGCACTGGCAGACGCATAAGCAAGGCGCGGAACATTACCGCCGGATGGTGGCGGAGGGCAAGTGGACGCGGATGGACGTGGCGGTTGCGATCGGGGCGGATCCCCCGACGATGTACTCGGCGATTCTGCCTCTGCCGCCGGATCTGGACGAGATGATGATCGCCGGGTTCCTGCGATCGAAGCCCGTCGAGATGATTCCCTGCGAGACGTGCGACCTCGAGGTGCCGGCGAACTCGGAGATCGTGCTCGAAGGCTACGTGGAATTGGGGGAGTTGCGGCAGGAGGGACCGTTCGGAGATCACACCGGGTATTATTCGCTCGCCGACGATTATCCGGTTTTTCATTTGACCTGCGTGACGCAACGGCGCCACCCGATCTACGCGACCACAATCGTCGGGCCGCCGCCGATGGAAGACTACTACATGGGGAAATCGATCGAGCGAATTTTCCTTCCCTTGATGCGGCTGCAGCTCCCGGAAGTGCGCGACATCGCGATGCCGGCGGAGGGGATTTTTCACAATCTGATTCTGGTGGCGATCCGGAAGTCGTATCCGGGGCACGCGCGGAAAGTGATGCACGCGATCTGGGGATTGGGGCAGGCGATGTTCAGCAAGTGCATCGTGGTGGTGGATGAAGACGTGGATGTGCAGAACGTGCGCGAAGTGGCGTGGAAGGCGCTGAATCATATCGATCCGGAGCGCGACATCCAGTTTGTAATGGGGCCGGTGGATTCGCTGGATCACGCGAGCCGGCTGCCGAATTACGGGTCGAAGATGGGCGTCGACGCGACGCGCAAGTGGCCGGGAGAGGGATTCACGCGGCCCTGGCCGGGGGAGATCAAGATGACGGCCGAGGTGCGGCGGCGCGTGGACGAGTTGTGGAAGAAAGCGGGAATGTAGGCGTCAGCAGGCGATGGGGCGGAGGGTGCGGAGTTTGGCGGTGAGGGTGGTGCGCTTGAGGCGGAGCATGTCGGCAGCCTGTTTCTTGTTGCCCTGAGTTTTTCGGAGCGCCTGTTCGAGGAGGTTGCGCTCGAATTCGCTGACGGTGTGTTCGAAATCGAGGCCGCCGTCCGGAACCGAGACCAGGGAAGGCATGGTGGCCATCGGAAGGGTGGCCGGTGAGGCGATCGGGAAGTCAGACGGATAAAGCATAGTGCGATCGCCGCTCAGCGCGATGGCCATCTCGACGGCGTTTTCGAGTTGGCGGACATTGCCGGGCCAGCGGAACGACTGCAAGCGATCGAGAGTTTCCGGGCTCACTTGTTTCAGGGGCATCTGCTCGAAGCGGCAGATCTTGTCGAGAAAGTGCTCGACGAGCGCGGGGATATCGGTGCGGCGCTCGCGGAGGGGCGCGACTGAGACGGGTACCACGTTCAGCCGGTAATAGAGGTCCT
>JBOGMR010000211.1:0-4840 GCA_050746825.1 Bryobacteraceae bacterium
CTCACGCAGTCCACCGAAGACGTCAGCTCGAGCAGAATTCGCGTCGCGCGATCGATTTGCGCCGAGCGGGCCGCGATGTCGCCCGCAGCCAGATGCCGGCGCGCGGCTCGCACCGAGTCGAGCGACGCGTGGTAGAGGATCCGGACCAGCTCGAGCGGCGATGCGCCGAGAATTTTCTGTTCGAGGTAGGTATCGTATGCGTTGTAGCCGTAAGCCGACATATTCTTGACCCTAAATCACTTATCGGTGACTGCCGGCTAAGCTAGAGGATTTTTTTCGCCCGCCACGATTATTCGTCGTCTCCCTTGTCGTGCGGCTTGAATCCGTCGCCCGCTTTCAGGGCTGCCGCCATGCGTAGCACCTTCTCATCGGGAAACTGCCGGACCACTTCCTGAGTTTCGCGGTCGACTACCGTCATGACCGGCCGTTGAGTCCAGCGGTCAAGCGAGAAGATGATCTCTTGTCCCCCCAGCATCTGGCTGGAATTGACCGCCTTGACGGCTTCAATCAGATCGTGATGGCCGGGGCGCTGCTCCGCCGCCGGCGCGCGCACGGAAGCCATAACCGCGCCGGCAGAGGAAAGAAACGAATCGATTTTCATAGACTACTCCCGGACGAGATCAGTCGTCCTGAGTGTCTTATCGGCTCAAGTGCGCAGAGTTATCGTATGGACGAAATGTCCGCGATCAACCCAGGTAGTCAAATAATGTCGTGCGGGGCATGCTGGCGCGAGAGGAAAAGGCCGCCTCGATGTGGGTGCGCGTTTGCGCCAGCTCGACGCTGCTCTCCACCAGGTCCGCGTCTCTCAGCCTGCTGATGGCGACCTTGAGGTTCAGCTCCTGTTTCGTGGCCAGTTCCACGGACGTTGCGATCTCGTTCTGCACCGAGCCGTAAAAAGAAAGCTCCTTGTTGAGATGATCGTGAGACGAGCGCAGAGCGCTCAGGGCATTGGCGATGCCGGGCTGGTCGTCGGCGAGAAGCGCCGTTCGCAGCGAGTTGACCGCGGCAAAGACGCTGGTCGACGAGTTGTCGAAAATCGTCTGGGCGGTGTGCTCGAGCGCAATGCGCACGCCATAAATATCCTCGGCACGGCGCGTTGAGGCCGCGCCTGCGTACGCGCTCACGCCACTCGGCTGCGTCAGGTCGACGGTGTACGGCGCAGTCTGATCGGCGTCGCCGCTGAAGATATAGCGCCCACCCACCCGCGCACTCGAAAGCGTGACCAGCCGGTTCAGGATTGACTCGGCTTCGATCGCCAAAGTGGATCGCGATTCCGCCGTGTTTGTCGAATTAGCGCCGCGCGACGCGATCTCGATGACCCGCTCGACCAAAGACGTCGCGGTCGCCAGCGCTTCCTCGCCGGATTCGGTCTCGGCCTGAATGCGTTCGAGATTGGTACGAATCTGCGCGACACGATCGAGCTGAACCTGACTTTCCACGATGGCTGCGACAACGCCTGGATCGTCCGAAGCCGCGGACACGCGCAGCCCCGACGTAATCTGCCGCTGCGCCCTCTGATTGCGCTCTTGCAGGCGGCCCAGGTCGGCCAGAAATTTTTCACTTGCGGAATCAAGACGGCTGATCATAGCACTCTCATCGCAGCATGTTGATTGTGGTTTCGGTCATCTCGTCGAGCACCGTGACCAGCCGCGCGGCCGCCTGATAAGACCGCTGCAGCGCGATCAGATGCGCCGCTTCCTCGTCGAGCGAGACGCCCGAAACCTCTTCCCGCAACGCACGTGCCTGCGCGACGAGCTGGCGTTGGGTGTCCTGCTCCCCGCGACTCAAAGAGAGCTCGGCGCCCACCGACGCCGACACGCTTCCATAGAAACCGGCGAACGTAGCGCCGTTGATCTGCGGCGCATTCCCCAGCGCGGCCAAGTCGAGCGCGTTGCCGTTGCCGCCGGGAAATCCGGGCTTGGCCGCTGCGATCTCGGCCGGAGTAATCGACGTGACGGTCAGTGTGGAAGCCGGATCGAGCGCGTTGTAGGCCAACAGGGCCGCACCCGGCTGTCCATTCGTATCGATGCCGGCGGCCAGCGTTGCGTTCACCGCCGCCGTCACTTGCGCCGCCAATTGATTCAGACTCGAACGGTAGGAGGGCAGTAATGTATTCAGCGAGCGCAGTGCCCCGCCAAGCCGTCCGCCACCGATATCTGCGGTGATGTCCTGTCCGGAGTAATCGCGAATGGCCGCGCCGGAATTGGACAAGTCCGTGTGAATCTCATAAGCACGGTCACCCAGCACCAGCGGCGTCTCGCCTCCCACCAAAACGGTGAATGTCCGGTCCGCCTGCTGGATCACCTGGAAGTCCACATACCCGGAGAGCTCTTCGAGAGTGGCATGAACCTGCGCGTCGAGGCCCGCGTCGCCGGCCGCACTCACGTTCTCGCGGATGTGGGCGTTGAGCCCGCTGAGCCTGGCCGCCAGTTCGTTAACTCGCGTCGTGAGGCTACCGGCCTGCCTGCGCGCTTCCACTTCTACAGCGCTCAGGCCCTCCGACGCGGTGTTAAACGCCCGGCCAAGTTGCCCGGCCCGGTCGATCACCACCTGCCTCGCGCCCGCGTCGTTCGGCGCCACGCTCAGCGCCGAGAAGGCGTCAAACAGACGGCTGAGGGCCTTCGGAATTCCAGTATCGCCGGATGCGGAAAACAGCGGCTCGACCTGCGAGAGCAACGACACCAGCTCGTCCTGCCGCCCCAGATTGGAGTTCCTCCGTTGGACGGTCTGCTCCGCGAATCCGTTCCGGCTGCTCAGACGGTCGCCGAACTCGACCCCGCCAATCAGACCGCCCTCGGGCTGAAACGGCTTCGATTCGATGATCTGGCTTTGCCGCGCATAACCGGGACTCGATGCATTGGTGACGTTGTTCTGCACCACGTCGAGCGCCCGCTGATAGGCGAGCAGCGAATGCGCCGATGTGGTGAGCGAAGAGAAGAGCGACACCTCAGGCCTCGATCCGCCACTGGCTTTGCGGGCGGCGCCGCACTGGTGCGCCACCCTGCGAGTAGCCTTGGCTAGACCCGGCTGGCTGTAAGTCACCCAGCGGAACACCCGCCGCGGCGCTTTCGAAATCGACCATCTGGCGCATGAGCCGCATCACCTGTGCCAGCTCGCGGCGTAACCGGATTAAAGCTTCGTGCATGCCGGGACCGGCGGCCTCGCCTCGCTCCAGAGCGGAGCGCATCGCCGCCAGCGACTGCTGCGCTTCGGTCAGGCGGCTCACACTCGCCGCCATAGCCACTCGCGACGCACGCGCGAGCTGCTCGATCAGGTCGCTCACAGAGGGCGGCGTCATTGTCCGCTCTCCACTTTCCCGCTTGCCTGCACATCTGGCGCGAGCGCCTCGTCGACGAGCTTCTTGCTTACGGCTTGGGCATCCACCTGATACCGCCCAGAAGCCACGACCGCCCTCAGGCTCTCGAGGCGCGCCAACCGTTCTGGGGATTCGCCCGTGATTGTCTCGGCAACTTTGCCTGCAAGTCCAGACAGCTCTGCACTATCTCCCTCGACGCGACCGCGCCGGACTCCCGCCGTCCCCTGCGACTCTACCGCCTCAGTGCGGCCCGTTCCCTGCGTTGCGCCGGTGCCAGGTTGGCTCCGATCATGAATCTTCATCGGGATCTCTTTTTTGGGACAGGCAACGATGCCAGCCCACAATGGTGATATCGGTCAAATCGGCGGGAACATTAGGTCGAAGTTGAGTGGCGAGTTGCCGGGGTAACGCGGGATTCCCTGTTCTCCAGCTCGGATACGTCTGGCCTTCTATTGGTTGAAGGCTGCTAAGGAGTGACGCACGAGCCGCAGGATCGGCTTTCGCTCCACCTGTTCAGAACCGGTGTAAACTTCGGCTTGTGGAGGGGTTATTCCCATCTTGGCGTGGTAATACTCGACCAGTTTGCTCTCGTCAAAGTCGATCTGGCGAGCGTATTGACGAAGGTAGCTGGTGTTGTATATGCCACCGGGCAGTTTCTCGAACTCGCCACGCTCGATGGCCTCGAGCGAACGCACGCCGATTTTGGTGACTGCCGCGATCTGTTCGAGTGAGATACCCTTGCGCAAACGGCATGGAGCAAGACTTAAGATGATGTCCTCGTTCGGGTGGTTCTGATTGTCCGTTGTTTCCCCGATCTTAGTCATGACTAAACTCCCAGACCAGTACGTTTGGTACCGGAAGGGACAATGTACCATGGAAACTACTCCCACGGAAAGACGTTTTGTAACCTAATCTCTGTAAGGGACTGACCCTATGTTCTACAGGCCGCACCTCCAAGCTCTTTGGATCCTGGCCCTAGTTGCCCACTATCCGATTCGGGCGGAAACTGCGGTCCTCGAATGCACCGCGGACACGTGGGTGCGCACACAATCCACCGCTGAAAACGGCCCAGCGCGCGCTCTCAAGGTCCAGGGCCGGAAGGAATTCGCCTTACTGCGATTTCGAACTGCGGCTATCGAAGGCTGGAATGTATCGAAAGCCACACTCTGGCTTCATCCCTTAGGTACACCCGCGCAGCGATTGCGGATTGCCGCCGCCGTCACAGACTGGAACGAGGGCGAAGCCCCTAAAATCGCGTTGCGGCCGGGGCGCGCCTTTCGCGCAACTCGTCTGGAGGGCGGCTGGATCACGATCGCGCTTGACCCGGCACTCGCGAGTTCACCCAAGGGTCTCATCCTGACCGGAGCCGACTCTAAGCCGTATCAGTTCGATTCCCGCGAGACCGTCGGCCACGCTCCATACCTTGTCGTCGAAGGCGCACGGACGCGATAGTACTCTTCGGGTCCGTGACCATTGACAGGCGAATATGTTTCAGGGGCAGCATGCGCAGAACCACCTCGGCGG
>JBOGMR010000212.1:0-4699 GCA_050746825.1 Bryobacteraceae bacterium
GGGGGCTGATTCAGGCTGCGGCGTTCCGCAGCAACGCGATCTGGCTCCAAACCGATTGTGGCGACGATCTACGGAGCCCGATTCGTCACCGTGAAGATGTGCGCCGTAGCAGGCAAAAGTAAGGAAAATAACTCATTCCATCCTTTGCAAGGCAAAGCAGAGCCTAGGTGTACCGCTCCCTGACGGTCGCGGCTCAGTCTGGCGTACCAGCTACGCTCAGATTTTCGTCGACTCGCCTACATTCCCACGAATCAATCACTGTCATGTCGCGCACGCGAATCTCGGAGGAAAAGCCCGGTCTCTTTTTTCGATGGTCCAGTCCGGGTTCGCGTTTGCAACCACGATCGCCGCGATATTTCACATCTGCTAGACTGATGAGTGCTGCTCGGTCCCGGGGAGAATAGAATTTCGGTCTGCCCTAACCGAACAGGCGTCGATTCTTGCCCGGCCACATCGGCAGAACGACCATGCCACTGAAGGACAGCCTCGCGCGGGTAATGCGTGCCGGCGCCCTGCTGATTGGCGCCGTGACGCTATTCGGTGGGGCTGTGAAGATTGGGCTGCTGACCTCCTTCTCTCCGGGCGCTCCCCACACTCCACCGCTGCTGGCGGGCTCGATTCTGCTGTTAGCCCTGGCATTGCCGGCCGACCCCTTACCGGCGAGTTTCCGGCGCGCGTTCGGGGCGGCGGGCACAGTTCTGGGCGCCAGCGGCTTTGTTTGGCCGGGCAATTCGCTCCACCCACTGGCGGCGACAGGACTGGTTCTCATCGGCGCCGCCGTCGTTCTGGGCGTACGCGGAAGGCGCGGAGTGATTCGCGACGGAGCGGCAGTGGCCGCGATTGTCATGGGATTGCTGGCGCTCGAGGGCTACATCCTCCAGGTACTGCCGTTCTATCAACTCGCCTGGGGAACCGCGATTCCAATTCCGGTTGCGGCGGCGGTGGTCGTTCTCGGCGTCGCTCTGTTCGCCGGGGAACCGGAGAGCTCACTCATGCGCCTTGTGTCGGCGCAAAGCACCGGCGGCGTGGTCGTTCGGCGCCTGTTGATTGTTCCCTTTGTCTTGCCGCTGGCAACGGGCACGGTGCGACTGCTGGCCGTCAAGTCGGGCGTCTATCCGGCGTCGATGGGCGTGTGGACATTTTCGATGGCGAACATCCTCGTGTTCACTTTTCTGATCTGGTGGGTGGGGAACCTGCTCGACAGGATCGACCGCCAGCGAGTGAGCGCGCAGGATGCACTACGGCAAGCCAACGAATTGCTCGAGGAGCGCGTGCGCGAGCGTACCGGGCAACTCGCGGCGAGCGAGGCCGGATATCGGACGCTGGCCGAGGCCGTGCCGCAAATTGTCTGGACCGCAACCGCGGAAGGCGGCATCGAGTATGTGAACCAGCGCTGGTACGAATACAGCGGCTTCGACGTGGATCAGACCATGGGCACGGGGTGGCAGGCAGCCGTGCATTCCGAGGATCGGCAGCATTGCGTCGAGCAGTGGCAACAGGCCGCCGAAGCGATGACAGCGTTCAGCATGGAATTCCGGCTGCGGCGCGCCGATGGAAACTATCGCTGGCACCAGGCTCGCGCGGTTCCCTTGCCGGACGATCGTCGTGAGCCGCTCTGGCTGGGCACCTGCACCGACATCCACGAGCAGAAGCTTCTCACGGACGCCCTGACAGAAAGTGAATCCAATTTCCGCCTGTTGTTCGCACAGAATCCGCAGCCGATGTGGGTGTTCGACGGAACCAGCCTCCAGTTCCTCGAGGTGAATGAGGCGGCTATCGCCCACTACGGTTACTCGCGCGAGGAATTCCTGGCAATGAGTGTTCTTGACATCCGCCCGGAGGAGGAAATTCCACGGTTCCTCGAAGTTTTTCGCAATCACCCGCCGGCATTGCGCGATGCCGGTCTGTGGATCCACCGGCGCAAGGACGGGCGCATCCTGCACGTGCAGGTGAACGCGCATTCCGTTCAGTTGAGCGGGCGGGACTCGGTCCTCACGCTGATCACCGACGTCACCGAACGCCGGGTGCTGGAGGAGCAGCTTCGCCAGTCGCAGAAAATGGAAGCCGTGGGGCGGCTGGCGGGAGGTATCGCACACGACTTCAACAACCTGCTCACCGTGATCGCCGGGTACAGCAGTCTGCTGGTGGACAAAATGAACCCGGCCGACGAGCATCGCGTGTTTGTGCAGGAGATCCTGTTGTCGAGCCAGCGGGCAGCCGCGCTCACGCAGCAACTGCTGGCGTTCAGCCGCCGCCAGGTGCTCCAGCCTCAGCAGCTCGATCTCAACGTGGTGGTGGAGCGCAGCAGGAAGCTGCTGGAGAGGCTGATCGGAGAAGACGTCCGGCTGACCTATTCGTTACGAAAGGATCTTTGGCCCGTGCATGCCGATCCGGGGCAAATCGAGCAGGTCATCATGAACCTTGCCGTGAATGCCCGCGACGCCATGCCGCACGGCGGAATTCTGAGCATCGAGACCTCGCACACCGTGCTGGGCGATGAGTACTCGCTGGAACACGTCGACGTGAAACCCGGATCTTACGTGGTATTGGCGGTCACCGACAACGGCCATGGGATGGATGCGGAGACCAGGTCGCGGGTTTTTGAACCGTTCTTCACCACGAAGGACCAGGGGAAAGGCACCGGGTTGGGTCTTTCGATGGTATACGGGATCGTCAAACAATCCGGCGGAAACGTTTGGGTTTATAGCGAGCCTGGCCACGGCACTACGTTCAGAGTCTACCTTCCGAAGAGCGCTGCGCTGGCAGGAGCCGGCCCGGAGGCAGAAGCCGTAACACCGCTGAGGGGGCGCGTCTCGGGAAGCATCCTCCTGGTTGAGGACGAGCAGGGTGTGCGCCGGCTTGCGGCGCGAATGCTGGAGGAACGCGGCTACACGGTCCTGACGGCGCAGTCGGGAAAAGAAGCGCTGCAGTTGTGCGCCGAGCGCGACAGGATCGACCTGCTGCTGAGCGACCTGGTGTTGCCGGATACCGATGGGCTCAATCTGGCCAGTCTCATCGCGGAGAAGTACCCCGGGATTCGCGTGGTGTTCATGTCCGGCTATACCGAACACGCCGCATTACAGCGCGGGGCATTTGCGCCCGGCGCTCTGTTTTTGCAAAAGCCATTCACGCCCGCTGCACTCGAAAACAAGATTCAGGAAGCCATGGGCGGCCAATCGAGTAAAGCGGACAACGCGGGCGGTTGAGTCCTCGCGAGTCCGGATCCCGCTGTGGGCACGCTTTGGCGAGGGCGAGCATGCGGACCCGCGATTGAACCGCGCGGCGCGGGCGTGCAACAATACGGTTCGTCTCCAAATCAAAGATGGAACAACTCAAGAAGCTGATTCGAGAGATCCCGGATTTCCCCAAGCCCGGCATTCTCTTCTACGACATCACGACGCTGCTGAAAGATCGCGCAGGATTGCGCGGCACGATCGACGGATTGCGGGAGCGCTACAAGACATCGAACGTGGACACCGTGGTTGGGATCGAAGCACGCGGATTCATCTTCGCGCCGGCGCTGGCGTATTCGATGGGCGCCGGTTTCGTGCCGGTGCGCAAGCCGAAAAAGCTGCCGGCCGAGTGCGTGAGCATGACCTACGACCTCGAGTACGGCACCGACACGCTGCAAATCCACAAGGACGCGATCGGGCCGGGCATGCGGGTGCTCATCGTGGACGACCTGCTGGCCACAGGCGGGACGGCGCGGGCGGCCGCGAAACTGGTGGAGCAGGCGGGCGGCAAAGTGGCCGGGATCGGCTTCGTGATCGAGCTGACCTTCCTCAACGGGCGCTCGAAGCTGGACGGCTACGACGTGTTCTCGCTGCTCCAGTACGACAAGTGATGGCGGTGAGGCGCGCCCGGGTGAAGGCGCTGGCGAAGCTCAACCTGGATCTGCGGGTTCTCTACAAGCGGCCCGACGGGTATCACGAGCTGCGCACCGTGTTCCAGACGGTCTCGCTGGCGGATCGAATCGAGATCGCGTTTACGCCGTCGAAGCGAACGGAAATACGGCTGGAAGCAAGCGTCGAGATTCAAGACAACCTCATGATCCGCGCCGCACGGGCGTGCCTCGATGAGATGCGGGTGGCGGGGCGAGTCGAGATGCGGCTCGCCAAGACGATTCCAATGGGCGCCGGGCTCGGCGGTGGATCGTCCGACGCGGCCGCGGTACTGCTGGCGCTGCCAGTGCTCGCGGGCGGGGTGATCGCGCTCGAGCGTCTCCTGGCGCTGGCGCGGGCGCTCGGCAGTGATGTGCCGTTCTTTCTGCTGGGCGGCACGGCGGCCGGAATCGGTCGCGGCGACGAGTTGTACCCGCTGCCGGATGCCAAGCCACGGCCGGGAGTGCTGGTGGCGCCTGGCCTACATGTATCGACCACCGAGGCCTACCGCGCGCTGGCACGGCCCCTACTGGGAGAATTGACAAGCATGCCGCCAGAAAATAACATAGATAGTTTCCAGAGCCGTGCGTGGCATCCCGGAGAGCAGCCCGGCCGGAACGATTTTGAAGCCGCGGTCTTTCTCAAGTTCCCGCTATTGCAATCACTCAAAGATAAGCTCATGGATCTTGGTGCGGAAATCGCGATGATGACCGGCAGCGGGTCGTCGCTGTTCGGTCTTTTCCGTACCCGTCAACAGGCGACCCGCGCGGTCCGGCGTCTCCAGCCGGAGAAAGCGCTCGAGATCTCGCTGGTCAGCC
>JBOGMR010000213.1:0-3248 GCA_050746825.1 Bryobacteraceae bacterium
GTCGTGGCGAACTCTTCTTTGATATGTCACGCTGTCGCGAAGCGCTCGCGCTGTTTGAAAAGGCACAGCAGATCTGGGACTCATCGCTCGGCGCCGGACACCGATATACCGGTGCCGTCCTGAACAACATCGGAAAAGGACGACTCTGTCTCGGTGAGTACCGCGGAGCGCAGAGCGCGCTTGAATCGGCGATACGGGTTCGCGAGCGGGAATTGCCTCCGGAGCATCCCGACCTGGCTCAAAGTCTTGTCACATACGCTTTGGTTCTCGAAAAGCTCGGGAAACGCCGGGAGGCCCGCGCGTATCGGAAGCGTGCCGAATCGATTCGCGCCCGGCACGATGCCGCGAATGCAATCGGCCAGACGGTGGATGTGAGCGGTTTCCGGCAACGGTAATAGGGAGATTTTGCACTTGAGGGCAGGCCGAGTTGCGGCGAAGCGGCGCTCTGTTGTCAGGCCCAGGTCGTCCCCTCCGACTTCGCAGAGATCCTCAACTTCGAGAGGCAGCCTGCCGGCGACACTCCCGCGGGCTGGAGCGGCGGTCCTCCCGAGACCATGTTCGTCGATAGCGAAACGGTCCACGCCTTCCTCGGTTTGTCGTTTCGCCACGACTGGGTCGTCTATAGTGGCATATCGCAGGCGTCGAAGGAAGAACCAGCAATGAGACAAAGCAAGTTTCCAGCCGGATGGGATGAAGAGAAGGTGCGACGAGTACTCGCGTATCACGAGGAGCAGACTGAGGAGGACGCCGTCGTTGAGGACGAAGCTGGAATCGAGCCCTCCGAAACGGTGATGAATGTACCTCACGATCTCGTTGCGAAAGTGCGGAAACTGATCGCGAAGCGCCACGGCTAAGAGTGTCGCCAGTCCGCGCGTCGGGCGTGATACGTCTCTGTGCCTCATTTGTGTGGGGCCTCCATTGGCGCTTGATTGCAAATCTAAACTGAGGCAGATGAGCCAGTCATATGATCATGCACGCAAGGCTGGAAATCGGGCTGACGTGTGGAAGCACTTTGTCATGGTAACCGTGGCAGCCTGAGATCGGCAGACTGTCAAATGAAGTAATGGCGAAGTTGAAGGGCGTTCTGACTTTCACTTCGATCTTGAATTCACGTCCAGGTGATATCCACCTTGTATTTTTCGCGCCTCATCGCATTTCCATGGCTTCCTGTCACGTCCGGCTGCGAAAACCTTACGCCGACATTCTCGCCATCGCCGCCTGCACACCCCCGGAACGGAAAGGCACGCCCGCCAGCTTCAGGCCCATCTCGACGCCGCACAACGTCCCGGCCAGCATCAGTTCGTTGAAGTCGCCCAGATGTCCGATGCGAAACGCGCGGCCCTTCAGTTTTCCCAAGCCCGCGCCCAGCGACATGTTGAACCGCTGCAGCACGAGCTTTCGAAATTCGTCCGCGTCGTGGCCGCCGGGCATCATGACGGTCGTGAGAACGTTGCTGCGCTCCTCGGGACAGCGGCACAAGATCTCCAGTCCCCACGCGCTTACCGCGCATCTGGCGGCTTCCGCCAGCCGCCGATGCCGCGCGAAAACGTTTTCCAGTCCCTCTTCGCGCAGCATCGTGAGCGCCTCCTTGAGACCGAAGAGCAGATTCGTCGCGGGCGTGTACGGGAAAAACCCGGACGGGTTGGAGGCCAACATAGGCTCCCACGCCCAATACGACTTTGGAAACCGGGATGCCCGCGAGGCGGCAAGAGCCTTTTCGCTGATCGCGTTGAAGCTCAAGCCGGGCGGCAACATGAGACCCTTTTGCGATCCGGTGATCGTGACATCGATGCCCCACTCGTCGTGGCGCAAATCGATCGAGCCCAGCGAAGACACCGCATCCACCAGCAGCAGCGCGGGATGACCGGCGCGATCGATTGCGCGGCGAATGTCCGCGATCCGGCTGGTTGCGCCGGTCGACGTCTCGTTGTGCACCACGAGTACGGCGCGAGTGTCCTTTCCGGCGTCCTGGGCCAGCTTCGCTTCGACTGCGCCGGGATCGACGCCGCGTGTCCAGCCGGTGGCAACGAGATCGACCTCGAATCCTAGCCTCCGCGCGAGCTCGGCCCACAGCTTCGAGAACTCGCCAATCTCAAACGCCAGGACCTTGTCTCCGGGAGAAAGCGTGTTCACCAACGCGGCCTCCCACGCTCCGGTGCCCGACGCCGGGAAGATCACCACCGGGCCGGCCGTTTTGAAGACCTCGCGCACGCCTTGCAACACCTCACGGCCGAGCGCGGCGAACTCCGGACCGCGGTGATCGATGGTGGGCCGCGCCATCGCCCGGAGAATGCGGCCGGGAACATTCGTGGGTCCCGGGATCTGTAGAAGATGAAGTCCGCTCTGGTGCATAATAGGCTCGATCCATGGTATTCTCCCAGCCGTCCGGGCACAACATTTCGCGATGAACCTCGTCACGATTGCCTCCGGTCCTCCAGTTCCTCAAGCCCAAGCCAGCACAGTGGATGCCGATGCGTTTCGGCGCGAGCTCGAATCCGGGTTTCAAGGCGAAATCCGCTTCGACAAGGTGTCGCGCGCTCTGTATTCGACCGATGCCAGCGTTTATCAGATCGAGCCGATGGGAGTGGTTGTCCCGAAGTCACGCGAGGACGTCATTCATGCCGTCAAGGTCTGCCGCCAGTTCCGGTGCCCGCTTACGATGCGCGGCGGCGGCACGGCGCAAGCCGGACAATCCATCGGTCCGGGGCTTGTGATCGATACCTCGAAGTACTTCAACCGGATTCTCGAAGTGAATGTCGAGGAGCGTTGGGCGCGCGTGCAGCCTGGACTCGTTCTGGACGAGCTGAACGCAGCGCTTCGGCACCATGCGATGCGGTTCGCGCCGGACATCTCGACGGCCAGTCGCGCGACGGTTGGCGGGATGATGGCGAACAATTCGAGCGGCGCCCGCTCGGTGCTGTACGGAAAGACGATCGATCACGTGATTGAGCAGGAGGTCGTGTTATCCGACGGATCGGTCGTGCGGCTGCGGGCACTGTCTCCAGAGGAACTGGAAGCGGCTTGCATGGGTGAGTCGCTCGAAGCGGCTTGCTACCGGGAGGTACGGCGGGTTGCAGCGGCATGCACGGACGAAGTCGAGCTGCGTTTTCCGAAGATCCTGCGGCGCGTAGGAGGGTACAATCTCGACGCATTCGTCAAACCGAGTGAGCCGTTCAACCTAACGAAGCTGATGGTTGGGTCGGAGGGGACGTTGGGTGTCGTGCTCGAGGCCAAGGTCAATCTGGTGC
>JBOGMR010000214.1:0-5434 GCA_050746825.1 Bryobacteraceae bacterium
GAAGACGTACAACCCGCGCGTCGCCATCTCGCCTCGCGCGGCAGAGCGGTCGTGCTCGTACATGTCTGTCAGAGCCTGCCAGAGGAGATCGAGATCCTCGGCGGAGAACCCGGTCTGGTCCGCGAGATGCGCTGAGACGAAGCCGTGCGAGACGTAAAGGCCATAGGGCACGGTGTGCTTGCGGCCCATGGTTCGGTTGTCGCCTTCTTGCTTCTTCGCTTCCTCCTCGGTCGCGACTGCCATGCGTGTGATCGAGTGCTCCAGTGCGACGATCGGATCGACCGAGCGGCCGAAGGTAAGCTGCACCGGGCCGCGAACCTGGCCGCAGTTGACACCGGTCGACATCACTGCCCCGAACGTGCGAACGTCGTAGAAGTTCTTGCACATCCAGGCGCGTGCCTCGTCGACCCTTTCGCCGCCCTTTCGCTTCTTGTCGTCGCCTTTAAGCAGATCCTCGGCGCCGATCGCCTGGTAGGCGCGCTCGTGCTGTCGATTCAGTACGGCGCGTTCCTTGACGTAGATCTCGAACGGCGGCTGCTCGCCCTTCACGAGGCCGACAAAGTTCCGAACTTTGCGTTTGATGCAAACGTCGGTCACCAAGCCTCGACCCGTCTCCGCATCGACGCGCGGCAGGTTGCCGGCATCGGGGTCGCCGTTCGGGTTGCCATCCTTGACGTCGAATAGCAGTGCGAAGTCGTATCGGTTGTTCAGGGGCATAGTCAGGCTCCCTTCGAAGCGGGGTCGAATTTCGTGTAGAAGGCTTGCTGCTGATGGTAGTAGCCGATGGTGAACCTACCTTGGTCTGCGAGCGGGAGGATCGCCGGGAAGTCGTCGATCTCGCTCATGATCTCACCGAGGAGTTTCTCGAAATTCACCACCCGGCCGCGGTTCTCGATCTTGGCGAGGTGGTGATTCTTGAGCCGCATGAGGTTGGGGAACACGGTCACCGGCGCGCTCGACGCCGCACCGTAAAAACGGTCGCGGATGGTGGCGTTGATGCCGGGGTTGGCATCCTCCTGAATCCTCTCCAGCGCAGCAAACAACCGGCCGAGCCGGTAACCAAGATCCGGGTTGTTGGGGTCAAGGCTCACTTTGAGATTCTCCTTGAGGTCGGAGTGCCGAGAACGCGTTTCACGATTGATGTACGCCTTGATAAGTGCTGCACGCTCGGGCGTAACGTTCGCGAGCGCCTTCCCAGAGCGCTGGTCCCGGCGCGCTTGTTCGGCACGGCAACGCCGGACTGCTGCATGGAGCAACGTCGATGGGTACGGCAGGCCCGACAAGATGCTCCGCATCAAGTCGCCGCCGAGGTTCGGCGGAATGTTGTCAGCCTTCCCTTGAACCGCGATGGAGGTCAGCAAGCGGAACAGGCTCGGGTGAGGCGATGCCCAGGACGGGCGAGCGATCTCGAGATCATCGAAGTGCTGCCGCAAGTGGCGCGCCAGCACAGCAACGGTGCTAACATGCCAGAAACGGATTGCGATGCGAGCGGCGTTAGGGGCCAGCCCGAGCACATAGAAACGCGCCGTGTCGTTGTCGGTGACGAACCCACCCGTCGCGACAGATCGGTAGAGGCTGCGCACCGCCCTCACGTTCCGGTCCGGGTCGTCGTTCGGCGGTTCGCCGAAGATGTCGCCGACTGCCGTTTCGAGGGCCGACTGCCGCTCGGCCCAGAACACCGTCGACGCATCACCGACCTGCACTCTCTGCGGCGAGTCCTTGCGGAGCAGATGATTCAGCGCGGTCGTGTAGGCAAACGCGGCGCGCTTACCGACGGGTGCGTTCGCGCCCTGTGACTTGCCGTATGAGTTGAACGCCTCGAGATTGAACGAGACGATGTTTCCGCCGCTGAGCTGGGCGCCCCAGACACACTTTATCGCCGGATGCAGACGTTCGATCTCCCCAGTCTTCCCCGATACGAGACACAGTCCTCGCAGTCCAGCCTCGCCGGAACGAATCTGGATCGCTTCGAGAACGGCCGCACGGTGACAAACGAGTCCGACGTCGCCTTGGAAGCGGAAGCTCAGGTTCGGATTGGTTTCACGAATCTCGTTCCATTCGCGTCGTGACTCAAGATCACTCAAGCGCATTCGCTCGAGAAATCTGGCGACCGCAACTAGGCCCGGGTCCTGGAACGTGCCAAACGTGTCCTTGAGGTGACGTTTGAACGCCTCGTGTTGCTCGGCGACACGCTCGGGTTTCCCACGGGTATCGATGCCGATGACGTACTCCGCCGTGTCCCAAAGAAGGTTGGCGGCGATACCTGATGCTCGCTTGACGCTCTGCGGCACCAGGAAGCTCTTGCCGATCTTCCGTTTGCCTTGAATCTCGCGCGTATCCTCGATCTGGATCAATCTGCCTTCGCGATCGAGTTCAAGAACGAAAGGCACCTCCTTCAGCTCGAAGCCTTCCGGAGCCAGCCGGTTGGCTGGATCGAGATCAGCCGCCTTGCGGTCGTAGTACTCGGCGAGTGCCTGCAGGATCATCTGCGCGCTTCCTCCCATGCCGGGACCCGAACGACCCCGCGGTCGAGCTGCGCGCGGAAGAACCGCGGCTTTGGATCAGTCGGATCCGCATAATCGAGGTCGTACAGCATCCAGCCTAAGTCACGTGTTTCGTCGATAGGCGTGGCCGGTTCTTGATCGGCATCGACGAGCCTGAACGAGGCAGAGAACTCGCGGCAACCGAGGTAAGGCTGGTTGAAGCACTGACCGGATTCCGCACGGCGCTCGAACATGTTGAGGAATTTCGGAAGGTTATTGCCGTCGCCGGGCGGACCGGAGAGCTGGAGGGCCCCATGAAGGCGGTATGCGACATCGCGAAGAAACAAACCTGCTCGCTGCTGCCGCTCGTCTTCGACAAATAGAGCCAGAGACCCACTGCCCGAGTTCATGGCAGTCTCGACATTCCGAGCGGAGAGTACCTTGCCGACCTCATTACGACGGAGCGACATCCATCTGATCGGCCGCAGCACGTCGATCTGATGGATTCGCCATTGCATCGCCGGCTTCCACAGGATCGCCTCGAAAATCGCGCGTGCCGCCGAGGGCGTGATCACGTCGTACGACATGCGCTCGACTTTCATCTCGGGGCGCGTAAAGCAGGCGAAGTCGCCCCCGACTTCCAGGCAATAAGGTTTCATTGCATTGCGGTCCTAGATCACGAGCGAGTCGGGGGGAAGGTCGGCGGTTGGGTCGAGAAACCCGAGGACCGAATCGTATTGGTTCGGGAGCGTTGGAACGTACATACCGGGATACACCTCTGAGACATCTCCCTGCTGCCTCAGCTTCTCGAATTGGCGCCGCGCGAGATTGACCATGTACCTCTGCAGCTTGCGCATCAACCACCGCTGAGGGCCTGCTGACTGCAGCACTGCAAGCCACTTCTCGCCCTCACCATATCTCACGAATACGGGTTCATGCTCTCCGTCTTCAATCAAGCGGAACTTGTCACTGGCCGTTCGGAACGCAACATCTAGCTGGTTGGGATCTGGCGTGAGCAAGTCAACGATGCAATGTTTGTCAGTGTCCAGCTTGCCGTACAGCGCTTCGAAGTAGGGCCCACAGAGGTCGCGGGACAACACATCCACGCGCCGTCCCGTCAGCAGGCTGATCGTTGTTTGCTCGGCCTTCTTCAGGATGCCAGGAGGGGATGGCTTCGGTGGGACGAACACGACGACCCGCCCGCGGGCGAGTCGCCCCTCGCGATTGCAGCGTCCCGCGGCCTGCGCGATCGAGTCGAGGCCAGCGAGAGCGCGGTAGACAGCAGGAAAGTCGAGATCGACGCCGGCCTCGACGAGTTGGGTGCTGATGACGCGAACCGGTTCGCCGCTCCGCAGACGCCGCTTGACATCCGCGATAACCTCGGCGCGATGTTGCCCGCACATCAACGCCGACAGGTGGACGGTGCCGGCGGGCATGAGGGCGTGCAGCTCACGGCAATCGCCACGGGTATTCACGATGCAGAGCACGGATTCGTGGGTGCACAGCTCCGACGCGAGCTCTTCCCAGCTGCGCGGACGGTGGGGATCTTCCGGAAGCTCCACGTCGACCCGCTTGAGCTCGCGATCCAACCGGTCCGGATCGTCGACGATCTCGCGAACTGCGTCCAACCCACGGAACGTGGACCCCAGGGACCGCCTTGACGCTAAGGCCGGCTGGGTAGCGGTGCTGAGCACGAACGTCACGCCGTAGTGCTCGACCAGAAGTCGCATCACGTCGAGCACCGGCTGCAAGAACTGCGGCGGGAGCAGCTGCGCTTCATCGAGGATCACCACGCTGTCGACGACGTTGTGGAGCTTTCGGGCCCGACTCGTCCGCGCCGCGAACAGTGATTCGAAAAACTGTACGTTCGTCGTGACGATGATCGGCGCGTCCCAGTTTTCGCACGCCAAGCGGGTGCGGTGGTCCTCTCGCGATTCGTCCACGTCCGCGTTGCTGTGGTGTTCCACTATGTTGTCGCCAAAGATGCCACGCAAGATCGTGGCCGTCTGCTCGATGATGCTCGTATAGGGGATCGCGTAGATCACGCGACGCTTTCCGTGCGCAAGGGCGTGATCGAGAGCGAAAGCGAGGCTTGAGAGGGTCTTGCCGCCACCCGTGGGCACAGTCAGCGACAGGACGCCCGGTGCCTCGCGCGATTTTCGTCGACATTGCGCGAGCACTTCAGCACGAACGCGATTGACGGGCGTCGGCTCGGCGTTGGCGACCTTTTCCTGCATGTGGGCGTCAAAGGCCGACTGGAGTGTCTCGAGCGAGTTGAAACCTCCGCGCCGCTCCGTGTTTCCCGCATCCATGAACTTCTCAGTGTCGAGGAAATCCGCATCAACGACGCAGGAAAAGAGCATCCGCACCCAGAGTGCAAAGCCCTCCTTGCCTCCTATAGGCCGGCTGTTGGGGAGTGTTGCGTCAAGAATGGCGCTAGGGATCGATTGGTCGAGCGCCTCCGCTAAGAGATGCGCGTTTTGCGGCCCCAGGCGGATGGAAAGCGAAGCGCCGCCCGTTTCATCGGCGTGCCAATCGGCGAGGCCGGCATGGTGGCCAGCGATCAAGTATCCAAGGATCCTGCCGCGGGGATCGAGGCCAAACCGTTCGATCGCGTGAATCGCTCCGGCTGTCGAGTGGTCGACGCGACCCGGCACAGTCTCGATGTGAGCGTCCGCCATGTATCCGCTCGCCGAGCGGATGTAATGCTGGAACTTCTTGCGGTACTTACCGACGTCGTGCCAGAGGCCGGCGATGCCCGCCCACTCGGCAGAGCGGAAAGCAGATCCGAACGTCGCAGCTAACGCGGAGACGCCTCGGAGATGATCTTCGAGGGAGTGCTCGTGCCAGACCCCCTGTCCGTCCTGACGGACATGGGCGATTGGATTGCCAGATGGTGCCAAGCCGGCTCCGTTTCGAGGGACCAAGCAGATTCTAAGGACTGGTCAGGC
>JBOGMR010000215.1:0-3810 GCA_050746825.1 Bryobacteraceae bacterium
GTGTTGTTCTCGGGATACTGCGTCGGCGAAGGCGACGCGAACCGGAGCTGCCCACCCTCCAGCACGAAATCGCGCGGCGGCCGGTAGCTGAAAAACTCGGCGCTTTCGGCAACCGCTGCCTCGCTCAACACACGCAGATACTCGAGCGGACTGTGCCCGTTGCGCGGCATCCGCTCCGCACACGGCCACTTACCCGTCCATTCGAGCCCCCACTCGAACGGCCTCACGATCCGGTCCGTCGCCCGGTTCGCGAGCCGGTCCTCCCACGTGTGCATCGCGCGCTCAATCAGTTTCCGCATTCCGATTCTTCATCTTAACCTGTGATGCGGCCGGTCATCTGGGTAGTCCGCTGCGTCCCCTGGCGGACGCAATGGCGCCCCTCGTGCTACGCTTGCCCCATGAAACGATCTGCATCCGCTGTCTGGGAAGGTGACCTGAAGGCCGGCAAGGGCCGCATCTCCACTGCCAGTGGAGTCCTCAAAGACACGCAGTACTCTTTCTCCACTCGCTTCGAGAACGGCGTGGGAACCAACCCCGAGGAGCTGATCGCGGCCGCTCACGCCGGTTGTTTCTCGATGGCTCTCTCCGCGCAACTCGGCGGCGCCGGACTGACCGCCACCTCGATCCGTACGTCCGCCACCGTCACAATGGAGAAGACGGACGCCGGTTTTACCGTCACCGCCAGCCATCTCGACGTCATCGCCAAAGTCCCCGGCGCTTCACAAGAGGCATTCAACACCGCGGCCGACAGCGCCAAATCCGGCTGCCCGATCTCGCGGGTCCTTAACGCGCAGATTACGATGGATGCAAAGCTGGAGAGTTAGGAAGCAGAAGAATGGGGCACGGCCTCGTCGTCCTCTTTGAGCATCCTGAATGGCAGAAGCCCCTGTGGACGGCGCTCGATCGCCGGGGAGTTCGCTACGCCGCACTCGACTTGAAGCGCGCTGCGTTTGATCCCGACGCCGTCCCACAGGCGCCCGTCTACTTCAATCAGGCCAGCCCCAGTGCGTATGTGAGAGGCAACACTCGCGCGGTGCCTCTCGCTCTGTCTCTGATGCGTTCGCTCGAACTGAGCGGTGCGCGCGTATTGAACGGTTCACGCGCATTCCTGCTGGAGCTCAGCAAATCTGCGCAGGCCGCGTTGCTGCGCAAGCTCGACATCCCGCATCCGCGATCCCTGGCGTTTAATGACCCGGAAACGGCGCTCGCGCAATGGACGCCCGGCTGGCCCGCGTTACTCAAGCCGGAACAGGGCGGCAGCGGCGCGCGGATGTTTCTGCTGCATTCACCCGGCGAGCTGCGGAAGCTGCTGCGCGATCAACCTTCGCTCTGGCTGCCCGACAACCTGCTGCTGCTCCAAGAATACTTTCCGGTGGATGCCGCGCAGGGCATTGTCCGGATGGAATTCCTGGGAGGCAAGCTTCTGTACGCGATGCGTGTGGTTTCGCATGGCGCGTTCAATCTGTGCCCGTCGGAAAGTTGCAATCCGGAAGGCGGTGGCCAGTCGGATTGTGTCCTTCCCGCTCAAGCGCCGGCGAGGCCGGTAGAGTTCCATCCCTACCCAGCCGTCCCTGCCGCGGCCGTCGAGATGGGTGAGAAGATCATGTCGGCGGGCGGTCTGGACGCCGGCGGGATTGAGTACCTCGAGGCAGCCGACGGCAGACGAATCTTCTACGACATCAACGCGAACTCAAACCTCCGCGCCCCGATCGGGCAGGCGTTCGGATTCGACCCGTTTGAGCGCGTGGTGGATTACCTGACCACGCAAATAGCGCGTCCAGCGGGGCAATCGATCTCGCCTGCCTGCGTGGGGCAGGTCTCCGGCCTGCCCAGAGTCTAGGACTCCCTCCGCTACACTAGTGGAGGTGGTGCGTCCTGACGAAGACGTATTCTTCTTGCAGGTGAGAGTCCTGTCCGGGCAAGCGCTGGAGCACCCGGTAGCAGACCCCAGGCGGGAGGAGAGATCCGACCGGCCGAAGCGGGGTGTCAAAAGTCCGCTACAGGCGGAGAGCAAACAAGCGGGCCGCAACGGAAGTGAACGCTGTAGCCACGTCATAGTATCAGCCGAAAGGTGTTTGAGAGGGCCGAGCCGATCATTTCACGGCGAAGGTGACAGACAGCAGGCCGGTTCCAGAACGCTTGCTGGACCTCTCCGGGGTTGTGAGGCGGCGGCACGCTTGAACAGAAGGATACGGAACAGGAGAGACCCTACCTGGCAGCCTGCGTCGGGCAAAGACCGGGCGTATAAGGCCGGATGGCTGAAATCGCGCGGAGCCGGGAGGGAGTCCGAGGGGCTCGTAGTACCAGCGAAGGCGTGCATGACAACACGCCGGAGGGAAGGGGTCCTGCTTTGATCGGGCTTGTGGGGAGGTAAGCGCGAGGGCATGCCGGAAACGGACAAATCCCCAGTAGTAGATAAAGTGCGAGAACTCCAACGCAAGCTATGGGTGTGTGCCAAGCAGAGTAAGACGCGGCGCTTCCATGCGTTGTACGACCGGATCTACAGGAGTGACGTCTTGTGGAAAGCATGGGTGCGGGTGCGCAGCAATGGAGGAGCGGCGGGCGTGGATGAAGTCACGCTGCGATCCATCGAGGAGCAGGGCGTGGCCCAATTTCTCGAAGGGATACAGGCCGACCTGAGGGCAGGCGAATATCGCCCCTCACCGGTGAGGCGGCGATACATACCGAAAGCTGACGGAAAGCAGCGACCACTGGGGATACCGACGGTGAGGGATCGGGTGGTGCAGATGGCGGCGAAGATCATGATCGAGCCGATCTTCGAGGCGGATTTCGAGGCGAGCAGCTTTGGATTCCGTCCGAAGAAGAGCGCGGTGCAAGCCCTGGAGGTGATCCGCATAGCGGGCAATCAGGGGCATGACTTCGTAGTCGATGCGGACATCAAGGGCTACTTCGACAACATCGATCAGGAAAAGCTGATGGTGCTGGTGGGAGAGCGGATCTCGGATCGAAGGGTATTGAAGTTAATCCGACAGTGGTTGAGGGCCGGGGTGATGGAAGACGGCACGGTGAGGGAAACGCTGGCGGGAACCCCGCAGGGTGGAGTGATCTCGCCGTTGTTGGCAAACATATACCTGCACCTGTTGGATCGGCTCTGGGCGGCCAAATGTGGGTCGCTGGGAGTACTGATCCGATATGCCGACGATTTCGTGGTGATGTCCACGACGGAATCGAAGGCGAAGGAGGCACTTCGACAAATCCAGTTTGTGATGAGCAAGCTGGGTCTGGTGTTGCATCCGGAGAAGACGCGGATGGTGGAGCTACGGCGCGGGAAGGGAAGTTTCGTGTTTCTGGGGTGCACGATCCGCAAGAAGCGTAGTATTTTGCGGAACCCGCGGTGGTATTTCATGCACCGCTGGCCGTCACCCAAGGCCACGAAACGGCTCCGGGACCGTGTTCGGGAGATCACCGATTCGCGGCAAAGCGGGAAGGATGTGAAGCAGGTCATCGCGGAACTGAATCCCGTGCTTCGCGGCTGGGGGAACTACTTTCGGACAGGTACCTGTTCGCGGGAGTTTCTCAAAATGGACGGCTTCGTGTACCATCGCATCACTCGTTGGTTTTATCGGCGAGGGGGGCAGCGGCCAACGAAGCAGGCTCCGTGGAACGGCCAACAGTTACACGATATGGGCTTGTACCGGCTGCGAGGCCACGTGCGCTACGCTGCGCAAGCTACACCAGTAAGATCATCGGTAAGCCGTGTGCGGGAAAACCGCACGCACGGTTTGAAAGGGGATTTGATGGAAACAGGCCGGCCCTGAAGGTCGGTACTGCGCCATAATCTACCAATGC
>JBOGMR010000216.1:0-3044 GCA_050746825.1 Bryobacteraceae bacterium
GAGCCGAGCCCGATGCGCGCTTGACCTGTTCGAGGATACGGCGGGCTTCGTCACTCGCTGGGTCAAGGCGCAACGCCGTTTCGGCCGACGTTTTCGCTTGCGCATATTGGCCTAGCTTGAAAAGGACGGACCCCTCGCCGGCGCGTGCTTCGGCCATCATGCTGTCGGAATGAATGGCCTCGCGATACGCGGCTAATGCTTGATTGAATCGCCCGCGCTCCTCTTCGATACGGCCGATCAGGTGCCAGACGCGCGCGGCCGGTTCGCCGAGGTCGCGGGCTGCCCGGGCATTCGCCAATGCTTCCACAAAGCGCCCGCGCATGAACTGGACTCGTGCCAGCGCGTAGCGCGCGTCCGGCCAGTCCGATTCCAGGCGCGCAGTCTCCTGCAACACGCTCTCCGCCTTGTTGAGCTCGCCAGCTTGTTGCCAGCACAATCCAAGCAGCAACCGCGCCTTGCGATCCGCAGGCTGCGTTCGTTCGAGCACGACGGCTGCCTCGCGAAAACGGCGTTCGTTATACAGGCGTGACGCTTCGTCGAACGGAGAGCTCACCTGCGCCAGCAGAAGCGCACACGCGAGTGCGGCGGCGGCCCACTTCACCGCTGCATCCTCTGAGGAACCAGCTTCGAGTACTGCTGTTTCCAATATCCGGCGCGCTCCGGCTCGATCTGCGCCAGTAGCGTGTAGGCGTCTTCGAGGAGCGGCTCCAGCCGGATGGCATCGCGAGCTTCTTTTCCGGCGGCTACACTGTCGCCCGCGCCGGCCAGCGCCGCGGCGAGCGTCAGGTGTCGAAGGGAATTACCGGGCTCATCGAGCAATGCCCGGCGGAACCACGGCACCGCTTTGGCCGGTTGGTTCTGCCGCATCAATTGGAGTCCCACGACAACAGCTGCGGCCCCATCGACACGGTTTGCATTCACGATGGAATTGAGTAGACGCACACCTTCCTGATAGCGCGATAGCGAACGGGTCGTCTGCGAGTTCCCGATGTACGCCAGCGCGAGATTACGCTCGCGAAGGGGCTCGAGCGGTTCACGCCAGGCGCGCAGCAGTTCTCCTGGCTCCGCCGGGTTTTGATTTCGCGTGGACACACGGATCCAGTGATCGGTAAATGCCGTGTGACCCCCGTCGTAAGCCTTCAGCCGAGGCATGTGGCAGCGAGCGCAATCGTCTCCCTGCTTCGCCCGATGCTGCGCGACGGCTTCGTCTTGGTGGCATCCGAGGCACTTCTCGCGATACCAGGCGGCTCTCTCCTTTTCGCCCGGCTCGCGGTGCGGGTCGTGACAGGTGGCGCACCAGAGTTTCCCGCCGCTTGCGGACGAGCAGCGGCTGGCCGACATCTGCTCGGAGTGACTGACCACTTTGAGCGCCGCGTTCGCGCTGTTTCTCTCCGGCACATACACGCTGAAGACTTCTTCGAGGAGCATGCCGGGCCGAAAGTCGGAGAATTGCCGGCCCGGATTCAGCACGCGCGCTTCACCGGAAAGGTGACAGGATTCGCAGACACTGTCGCGGATGGCGCGCGGCAGATTCTTCGGATTCACGATGCTTGCGGAGCGAGCATCGGCAAGATGGCGCGAAGGATCGCCATGGCAGCGCTCGCAAGTGATCGCTTCGGCCGCGAACGGCGGATCCAGATACCGGTTCTGTGAGCCCCGAATCGGGCGCGCTTCTCCGGCATGGCAAAAGAGGCACTCCATCGTGACGGGCCGGTTGAAGCCGGGCGCGGGATTCTCGAAGTAGCCCGGCGACATGTCCCAGGTTGCGCGTTCGGTATACCAGGCAAGAGGCGATTGGAACAGCGAATCGCCGATGCGGATCAAGTAGCTCTTACCCTGACGGCCGGAACCGACGGCATAGATCACGTCGTAGCGGGCGCGGCGATCGCTATCGAGCAGTGTGTGCGTCAGTTTGTCGTCTTTCCAGACCACAGCGGCGGTGCGGCCGGAAGACGCGTGCCGCCACGAGCGCTCCAGTTGCACCTCGGCTTTTGGCAGCGTGATACTGCGGCCCATGCCCGTGCGGGTGTAGCTGTCGACGATCGCGCGGTGGCACTTGATGCAACTCGAATCCGCCCACACGGAAACTGAAAGGCAGATGAAGAGTGCAGGGCGCATTTTGGGTCAAGCGCCCCGGCGAGCCGGGGCGTGGCAGGCACAGGCGCCTGCGCCGCGGTGAATGTTCAGAAGTCCAGGCGCATGCCGAACTGGATCGACCGGTTGCCGCTGACCGACGTGATCTGGCCAAAAGCCGGCGACGTAATTCCCGTCGTGATGCCTCCGAGCGTGCTCCTGTTGAATGCGTTCAGGAACTCGGAGCGAATTTGAAATCTGGTGCGCTCGCTGAAGCGGAAATTCTTCTGAAGGCCGAAATCTTCGTTGATGGTTCCGAAACCGCGAATTCCGGGGCGCTTGCTGGAAGTGCCGAGCGTCAGCGCGAGCGGATCGGCATAGAGGGTCTTGTTGAGGTACGTGTTATTCGCCGAGTTCTGCGTGGAGAGCTCGAACTTTTTCTTGTCGAAACCGGAGACGCCAAGCTCGCCGGAAGCGATGTTCAGCCTGTTGGCGCCACCGTTCCAAGCCGTCGCGATCGGCGACGATCCGGTGAAACTCAGCGGCGTTCCGTTGAAGTAGTTGACGATCCCCGACACGGTCCAGCCGCCGAACACCGCGTTCGCCACCTTCGGCATGGCAAACTTACGGCCGTTGCCGAAGGGAAGGTCGTAGCTGACGAATCCCTTGAACATATGAGGCAGGTCGTCGTTCGCGCGCACCTTCTCGATCTTCAAGTTGTAAATATCCATGGCTCCGGGGTTGCTGCCCACCATGGACGATTCCACGTTGGTGAGATTCTTCGACCAGACGTAGTTCGAGTACATCGTCAGGCCGTTCGAGAACTCCTTGTTCAGAATGACCTGCAGCGAATGATAAGTTGAGAATCCGATTGGCGTGCCGTACGCATTGACGGTATTGTTGCCCTGCACCTGCGGGAAGCTGCTCAGAGCCTTCGCAACATTTCCGGCGAACCCCGCATACGGGTAAGC
>JBOGMR010000217.1:0-3268 GCA_050746825.1 Bryobacteraceae bacterium
CGTTACCCGGCTCTGCTCGCGGTCACGTATCGCGAAGAGGAGGTGTCAACCGGGCACCCGTTGATGCGCGCGATCGCCGATGTTCCCGCCGATCACTTGAGCCGGATCCGTCTGCAAGGGCTGTCCGCGAGCGGGGTGGAGCGGTTGGCAAACGCGCATGCTCGCAGTATTCCAAACCTGCACGCGATCACGAATGGAAACCCCTTTCTGGCCACGGAACTGCTCCGCGGCCACGAGGACGAGCTCTCGGCGTCACTGCGGGACACGATGCTGGCAAGACTGGACAGATTGTCAGCCACAGCTCGCGATCTTGCCGAGCTGGTCTCGGTAGTCCCTGACAGGACGGAACGCGGTTTGCTCGACCGGCTTCACCCGGCGAGCACTGCGCCGCTCAAGGAGTGTGCCGACCGCCGAGTGATGGTTGTTGATCGCGAGCATGTGCGTTACCGTCACGAACTCGCGCGCCGGGTGGTCGAAGAAGCGCTATCGGAAGACAGGCGCCGCGCACTCCATGCGCGGGTGCTTGAGCTGCTAGCCGGTAATTCCGCCGATGCCAAGATGCTCTCGCGTCTCGTGCACCATGCCGATGCCGCGGTGGATGTGACGGCCATTGTTCGCTACGCGCCGCTTGCAGGTGAAGAGGCCGCCCGGTGCGGTGCGCACCGGCAAGCCGCCGCGTTCTACCGGACGGCGCTGCGATATGCCGATGCCGTCGCTCCGCGCGCGCGCGCGTGGCTATTGGAGAAGCTCGCAGCGGAATCTGCATTGTCCGGTTGCGGCGATGAGGCACTTGAGGCGAACGCGCGTGCATTCGAGATCTGGCGGAAGGAGGAGGATGCGCTAGCGCAAGGGACCAATCGGCGAAAGCGCTTCGAGATGCTCCACTTCGGCCTGTACCGTCGCGGTGGACCCGAGCTAGCTGATTTGGCTGTGACGACGGTACGCCTGCTCGAGCCTCACGGAGCCTCGGACGAGCTCGCAAAGGCGTACATGAATCTCGCCTTTGTTCTGAGCATGAGCGGGCATCTAGATGAAGCACAGACTTTCCACGATCGCGCTGTCGCTACGATCGAAGCGAACGAAGATGACGCGGCATTGAGTCAGATGCTGCTTCACGGCGAGCTGCGCAAACACGGCTTCTTTGGTGAGCCAAGCCTAGATACCGCTGAACGCGCTCTCAAGCTTGCGATGGAACAGGGTGACGACCAGCGTGCGGCGCATGCCTACTTTTACCTCGCGATGTTCGCTTCGGGAAGCTGGCGACTCACCACCTTGGAGCGGGCCATTGCCGACGGGCTGCGATTTGCAGAGGAGCGGGATCTAGACGGCCAGAAGCTCCAGATCCTTGCATTGCGGGCGCGCGCAGAACTGGCGCGGGGCGACTGGAAGCGCGCAGAAGCCACCGCAACAGGCATTCTTTCGAGCACGGACCTGCCTGCAATCGCCGCGTCTATGGCGAGCCAGGTTCTGGGGATCGGCTATGGCCGTCAGGGAGATTCTCGTGGGAGGGCGTACCTTCAGCGAGCACGCGAGCTTTCGACAACCAAGATCGTCACGCGTGTGTCGCGCGTCAATTCTCTGATCCGTCTTACTGAACTGTATTGGCTTGAGGGTGACGAGGCGAAAGCGCTCGACGTTGCAGAGCGCTTATACGACGAGTCCAATTCTATGCGAGCGCATCCTTGGATCCGGGGACAGGCCGCGTTCTGGCTTTGGCGGATCACTGGCACAGTTGCGATCGAGGACGCGCTCGCTCCGCCATACGCTCTGCAGTTGAGCGGCGACTGGGCTGGCGCCGCAGCCGCATGGGCAGAACTCGGATGCCCGTATGAGCGCGCCATGGCCTTAATCGATGGAGACACGATGGCTCAGCGCGAGGCATTCTCGATCCTGGAGCGGATCGGCGCGACTGCGGCTGTCAGACGTTGCCGCGAAATGCTAGTTGCACGCGGTGTTACGCGCATCCCGCGCGGCTCCCGGCCGAGTACACGTGCCCACCCTATGGGCCTTACCGGCCGTGAAATCGAGGTGCTGACGCTGGTCGCGGAAGGCCTGCAAAACTTGGATATCAGCGAGCGTCTGCACCGCTCCACGAAGACGGTGGAGCATCACGTCTCGGCGATACTCGCAAAGCTGGGAGCAAGCACTCGCCAGGAGGCTATTCGCATTGCGCGCACCAAGGGCCTGCTCGGGCCCATCTACTGACCGCGACCTACTCTCATCCCACGGCACGCTGCACCCATAACGCCAAATTGAGGGGCATGGCGGCGCAAAATAGGTAACGTCCCCGATGTATTGGGCGTCAGGCACCAGTAGTCTCCTCCGTGACGACTGAATCTCGCCGCATGCACATGGAGAACGGTGCCATGAACGCTCTAATCACCACGCTGGCGCTTGTTGCAGGTTTGTCGCTCGCAGCAGACGCTCCTGCCCAAAGCTACCCTAGCAAGTCTGTGCGTGTCGTCATCCCTCTGTCGGCGGGGAGTGGTGTCGACTTGGTTGGACGGTCGGTCAGCCAGAAACTCTCGAGCATGTGGGGCCAACCTGTTGTGGTGGATAACCGATCGGGCGCAGGTGGCACCATTGGAACTGCCATCGTTGCGAAGGCCCCGCCGGATGGCTACACGGTACTGATTTCTGGCAGCAGTCACGCGGCGAATCCCTCGGTGTATGCGACGCTGCCATACGATGCGCTGAATGATTTCATGGGGATCGCTCCGCTCGCCAGTCTGCCACAAGCCCTGCTCGTGGCGCCGTCGGCGGGCGTGAAAAGCGTATCCGAACTCATCGGAACTGCGAAGGCGAGACCTGGAATTCTAACGTTTGCAACGCCGGGGGCCGGCACCGGCAACCACTTCGCCTCCGAAAAATTCAGACTCATGGCGGGGATCGACGTTGTGCACGTGCCGTTCAAAGGGGGTCCTGAGGCAATGACCGATGTCATGACTGGGCGCGTCACTTTTCTGTTGAATTCAATAGGTGCTGCATTGCCGTTCATCCAGGGGGGGAAGCTGCTTGCGTTGGGTGTCAGCAGCCCGCGGCGCTCCACCCGTCTTCCAGACGTGCCGACAATCGCGGAGTCCGGTCTAGCTGATTTTCAATCCTCCCTCTGGTTCGGCCTTTGGGTGCCCCGCGGGACCTCCGCCCGCGTCGTGGACAAGCTTGCGAGAGACACGGCGCACGTCCTCGCGGAGTCTGATATGCGCGAGGTACTCAGGAACCTTTCTGCTGAGCCGATGAAGATGACGCCGACCGAGTTCAGCAGCTT
>JBOGMR010000218.1:0-5781 GCA_050746825.1 Bryobacteraceae bacterium
CGAGCTGAGCGCATACCCGGCGTTTTCCCCCGACGGTCGCTGGATCGTCTATTCATCTGACAGAGGCGGAGGCGCCCTTCATCTTTGGAAACAATCGCTCGAAGGTGAACTATCTCAACTGACGACCGGTGATTGCAATGAGACGGAGCCGGACATCAGCAGCGATGGAGCCTGGATTGCCTATCACTCCGATTGCAGTGGCGGCGGCGTTTTTCTGATGAGGCATTCTGGGGGCGATGCCCGCCTGATTGCTCATTTCGGGCACTCCGCTCGCTTCTCTCCTCAGGGCGCGCATTTGGTTTATTGGGTCCAGAATCAGCGGACGGGATTCGGAATGATCTACACTGCCCGGCTGGATGCTCCCGAAGAACCATTACATGTTGCCAGGGAGTTCGATGATGCGCATAACCCCGTTTGGACGCCCGATGGCAAACGTCTATTAATTTGCGGCACACGGCGGAGCCGCAAGGGTCCGGATGAAGAGCACGATTTCTGGTTTCTGACCTTCGATGGCCAGCCCGCAACCAAAGCGGGCGCTTTCGAGAAGTTCGCCAAGAGCGCGATCAATCCGCACGCCGATATTCTTCCAACCACATCCTTCCGATGGATCGGAGACCGCGAGTTGCTCGTGGCGATACAGCAGGCGGGCCGGAGTGAGATCCGGAGAATTGTCTTCGACTCCGCGTGGCGGATGACCTCCGATTTGCCGTTGATGACGGCGGCGATGGATGAGACGATCCATCCGTTCGCCGCCGGATCGAAGCTGGCGTTCTCAACCGTCCGAGCGTCGATTGGCGTCTGGAGCCTCGCACTGTCGCCAAATGAAGGGCGCGTGACGGGAGGTCTTCGCCGGCTCACCGGAGCGCGCGAAGCCGTAAGCCCAATCGTCTCCCCGGATGGTGGGACGTTGCTGTTCTCATCGCCAGATGGCCGGCGCAGCTTCGTTCTCTGCAAACTGGATTCGAAAGAGGGCAAGGTCACTGAACTGGCGACACTGCCCGGTCCGAGCAATCGGCTGAAGATCTCGCCTGACGGCCGGACGGTCTATTATCGCTTGCTCGAAGGGACTGGCCGCCAAAACCAACCGATTTATGCGGCCGATGTCAGTTCGGGCGCAACGCGAAAAATCTGCTCCAACTGCGGACCGCCAACCCACGTCAGTCCCGACGGAAAGCTGGTGATCTACGAAGCCCCGAACACCATCGCCAGGCTGTCAGCCGTTCGTGTGGACACTGGCGAAAGCTGGGTGTTTCTCGAGCACTCCCACCACGCAGTTACCTCGGGCAGGGTCTCCCCAGACGGAAATTTTATCGCCTTCCAAACTGATCGGGGGTTGGACGGAAAGCAGGTGCATGTCGCCCCGTTCCGAAACGCAGCCCGGATCGACGAAAGTACCTGGATTCCCATTACCTTCCCGGACCAGTGGAGCGAAGAGCCCTGGTGGTCGCCCAACGGCAATTATCTTTATTTCCTTTCGCAAAGGGACGGCTGGAGGTGCGTATGGGCTCAGCAAGTGGACCAAGCATCTATGCGCGCTGTGGGCAGCCCTAAGGCTATCCAGCACTTTCATCACCCCGGGTTAAACCCGCTCACGTTCCGCAACCTAGCGCCGCTCTATGTCGGATTGTCGGTCGCACAGGACCAACTCGTACTGAGTATTTCGGAGATTCGTAGCAACGTCTGGACTGCCGAGATAGAATCGGTCCGGTAGCTTGTAACGGTTTCATCTGCCCTCGTAACCCATCCCGCAACCGTTTCTCCGAGTGCCGAAACTTGCTCAACTCGTGGAATGGAATTAACCTTGCCAAGAAGGAACTGTCTGCCCCAATGTGGAAACTCGCTTGCGGATTGCTGATTCTGGGCCTGCCGGTGTTTGGATCTGGCATCAACGCGTCTCAAACTCACTACATTTTCATCCCTACCAACTCGAGTTTGCCCTCGGTGAATGAGGTCGCCAGCCCGATCAAAACCCTCACGTACAACAATCCCGCCAACGGGAATCCTGCCACGGTTACGGGTACGGGAACCCTTGCAGCAGCAGGCCTGACCTTGGGTGCGGGCTCCTCAATTGACCTCAGCAACGCCGCAGCAGGGCAGTACGACGTGATCAGCGATGCCCGTTACGACGACATATTCCAATTGCCAAATCTCGGATTTACGGTGATCACGATCCAATGGACGTTCCAGTTGGAGGGCACATTCCAGCTTCCAAGTCCCAACTTCGGCAACTCCTTTATGTCGGCGGGGGGCGGCTGCTCGGGCGCCACGGGCGGGGTCTTCTTGCAGCCGTCTTCCAGTTCCAGCTTCAGTCAAACCGTGGTCACAACGAACGTCATCCAGCTCTTCGGCGACCCGAATATTGATCGATGTTCATTCAGTGAGTCCGTACGCGCGAACACTGACCTGAGCTTTTCCGGCGCAACCCCGGTGACTGCCTTCGGCGCGGTGAATTTCGCGTCGACCATGCGCCTAACTAACATTGCCGTCTTCGGCCCCGGCGGTCTGCTGCCGAACGCGCAAATCCTGGACAGCAGCGGCCAGAGTCCATTGGGAACGCCTGAGCCGTCATCCGCCGCGCTGGTTGCGGTGGGTTTCTTCGCCCTTTGGCATTCACTTCAAAGGAAGAGTAGAGGCTGGCGTAAGAATTCGGCCTTCATGCCGCGCGCCGAGTCCATAATCCCCAGGATCAATCGATGTGTTTTTCGGTTGTCATCTTTGATTCTCCTCGTCTCCTCCGTGACTCCGCGGCTTTCCGCAGCTCCAACCATCACGAGCGTGGCGAACGCGGCCAGTAATCTCACGTTCAATTCGCCACTGTCGCAAGGCGCTATCTTTGTTATCAAAGGGAGCGGCTTGGGCCCGGCGAACATCTCCATTGCCCCGGCGGCCTTTCAGTCCACCACATTGAGCAATACCTCAGTGGCGGTCACGGTGGGCACGACTACAGTGAACGCGCCGATGTACTACACATCGGAGGGCCAAGTTGCCGCGCTGTTGCCCTCAAATACGCCCACTGGCACTGGAATCTTCACAGTCACCTACAACGGCCAGACCAGCAGCCCGTTCAACCGTAATATCGCGGTAAACAACTTGGGCATCTTTACGATCGACTCGAGTGGCCAGGGACCGGGCATCGTTACCTACGCCGACTATAGCCTGGTCTCCGCCGCCAAGGCCGCCAACTGCGGAGCGCCGAGCACCGCCTGCGGCGCGGCCAATCCCGGCGACACCCTCATCCTGTGGGGCACGGGGTTGGGTCCGGTCAGCGGAAACGACGCCTCCGGCGCAGGCCTTGGTCAGCCCATGCCAAACGTTCCGCTTAAGCTGTGGCTCGGCGGAGTCCAAACCCCGGTGTCCTACCAGGGCCGGTCCGGGTGCTGTATCGGTGAGGATCAGATTGTCTTTACAGTACCGAACAATGTTTCTCTCGGATGTGCCGTGCCGTTAGTGGTTCAGATCGGCGATGCGGCCAACACGATCAGCAACAGCACCGTGATGCCGGTGGCCAACGGAAGCCGCAGTTGCACTGCCAGCAATACCGCGCTGGCTTCGGTAGACGTCGAGCAATTGGTAATGGCTGGGCCCGTGACCTTCGGCGACATCCAACTGCGCCATGATTTAAACGGTGTCCTCCCTCCCGTGTTCCAGGACAACGCGGAATTCACGTTCTTAAAGATTCTCAGCTATACCCCGGGAACCCAGCCCTTCCTTAACTCCTGGTTTGACGACCAGCCTCCCGGCACCTGCATCGTCTACAACAATTTGAATAGAGGCGGTGATATTCCGATTCCGGAAAGTAGCTTTGGAGCCCTCAACGCCGGTTCCAGTTTCACCGTAAGGGGACCGAACGGAAGCGTGCCCGTGGCGGGGACCGCGGGGCAGTTCAGCGCAAGGCTCAGCGTGGCGGGAACGTTTCTGGTCCCCGGCGTCTATAGCGTCACGGGAACCGGCGGAGCGGATGTTGGTCCTTTCAGCGCAACCATCACGATCCCTGCGACGCCGGCGTTGGTCAGCCCGGTGAACAACGCCATGGTGACCCGTTCCAGCGGGTTGACGGTCACCTGGACCGGAGGCGGCCCGAACGGAAACGTTGTGATGATAGTAACTAGCGCCACGGATAACACATACAACAACGCCGGCCAGGCGATCTGCTTAGCGCCCGCTAGCGCGGGAACGTTCACGATTCCGCCCTACGTCCTACTGGCGCTTCCCGCGGGCAACTTCGCCGGATTCGTTTTCGCACCCGCGGGCGCGACGGTTCCGTTCACGGCGACGGGCCTCAATCTCGGATCGCTCAGTACCCACAGTGACGGTACGGGCTTCGGCTACGGTGCGGGCACCGGCAGCTTCGCGTTGAGGTAGGCGGTGCGCACGACGGATCGCCGCCGCGATGCGGCCCCGAGTCGCCAGCATTATGCTAAGGTTCACAAACGCGCCCGTGTGAGGCGCGTGGCTTCGCGAACGTCTCCGCGCTCCGACCGCGTTCATCTGAATAAGATCGGCGGCAGGCTAAATGCCTGCCCACCAAGGCCTCAGAATCCGCAGGTTTTGTTGATGGTTTCCGGAAAGTGCCTTGCGCCACAATCGGCTCATGCAATCTCTGAGACTCGGCCAGTAAATAGGCGGCTTCTCGAAGTGCTCCGCCAGCACTCGCGCATGGCATGCCTTGCACATGAACACCGACTGCGGAGTCTAGCCGCGCCTTCGGCCGCGCAGGGGCACGGCTTGCCGAGCCGCTCGACTCCTCTGCGTCCGCCAGTCGCTCAAAATGGGTCGTCCGCCATTCGGCTACTCACTGCGCCACGTTATTCGTAGCGCAGCGCGATCACCGGATCGACGCGGGTCGCGCGCCGCGCGGGAATCAAACAGGCCGCGAGGCCGGAGCCGAGCAGCACCGAAGTGATGGTTACGAACGTCACCGGATCTTTCGGCTGCACCGCGACGAGCAAACCTTGCATGACTTTCGTGAGGCCTAAGGCGCCGCCCAGTCCGATGATCAAGCCGGCTGCGAGCTGGATCAGCCCACGTTGCATCACCAGACGCACGATGTTCGGCCCGGTTGCGCCCAGCGCGAGCCGGACGCCGATCTCTTGCGTGCGTTGGCTCACCGAGTACGCCATGACTGCGTAGATTCCTACCGAGGCGAGCAGGAGCGCGATCAGAGCAAATACGACGAACAGCGTGCCGAACACCTGATACTCCCAGCGCCGGTCGCTGTACCAACGCTCGAGCGTGATCACGGCCGAAACGGGCACCTCTTCGTCGATCGCAGCCACTTCCTTGCGAAAGGCGGCGACCAACGTCTCGGGGGCGACACCGGTCAGCGCCACAATCTGGAAATCCCGCAATGGATCCTGACGATACGGGATGTACACCAGCGGATCGATCTCGACGCGCCTCTGATCCACTTGCTTGGTATCGGGGCTCACGCCCACCACCGTCAACCACGGAAGCTCCGGCTTTCGATGAAGGCGCAGGCGCTTGCCGACCGGGTTGCCGTTCGGCCAGTATTTTTTGGCAAAGCTCTGGTTGACGATCACGACGGGTTTGCCTGTAGCGCCGTCGGCATCACCGAAATCGGACCCGCGCAGAAGCTGCTGCCCGGCGATCCGAAAGTAGTTCGGGCCAACGATCAGGGCCCAGATGTTGGGGCGCTTTTCGAGCTCGACGGGCGCGTCTCCTTCGAGCTCGAGTTTCCAGCGGGCCGCGCCGCCCATCGGCAGATTCGATGTGACCGCCACCGATTCAGTGCCGGGGATCGCACTCAGGCGCGGCATGAGC
>JBOGMR010000219.1:0-5854 GCA_050746825.1 Bryobacteraceae bacterium
CTAAGGGACTCTCGCTCCGTGATCACTGGCAGCGATCAGGCCAGATCGGGCAAGGGACCGCCGTCGCACAAGTCCGGGTTGCCGAACCGGTCGATTCGATGGCCGAAGCCATGGGCGAGCGACAGCAATAGACGATTGTGCGGCAGCCTCGGGTATCTGACCGACCGCCCCATGCGGAAGCCGAGACCGCCCCCCACCATTACGAATGGGATGTCGTCGAGACTGTGGGAGTTGCCCTTGCCCAGCTCGTTGGTCCAGATCACCAGCGTATTGTCCAACAGACTGCCGCCGCCCGGTTCGGGGGTTTCCGCCAGTCGCTTTGCGAGATAGGCAAGCTGCTCGCAATACCACCGGTTGATGCGGGTCAGCTTCTCCTGCGCATCCACGTCGCCGTCCGGCTTATGCGATAGGTCGTGCTGCCCCTCATTCACCCCTAGCCAGCGCATGCGCGGCTGGCCGACCGAATTCGTATATTGCAAGGTCGCGACCCGGGCGAAGTCCGCGGCAAAGCTGTTCACCAGCAGGTCTAACTGAAGCTTGCTGATTTGCGGGATGTTATCGTTGTCTCTCCTCACGCCAGGTTCGAGCGCGGGAACGGGGTGCTCGACGTTATTGGCGTTGGTCGCGAGATCCTGTTCCATCTCCCGCACAAACGTCGCGTGTTCGTCCAGTATCTGCCGGTCCTGGGCGCTGATGCACGAGCGCACTTTGTTCAAGTCGTCCTTGAGGTCATCGAGGACGCTCTTCAAGCTTTCCCGGTCTTTCGACCGCCCGTACAACTTCCCGAACATCCGGTAGGGATTGTCGATCGGAGCGACCGGTTTGTTCGGCCCGGCGTAGCACAACCGCGTCCAGGTATCCGCCCGCTCGGGCACCATCACGCCGAACTCGAGCGACCCGAAGCGCGTACGCGTCGCGGGACCGCGTTGGAGATAATTTTTGATCTCCTGATCGATGGATATCCCGCTGGCCCAGCCTGCGGGAGTGTCGGAACCGCCGCCCTGGACGTTGCCCGGAAAGAGCTCGATTCCGGTCAACAGACAGCCGACGCCGCGCATGTGGCTGTCACCGTCTCCACGCACCCGGTTGCATAGGCCGCGCAGCACCAGTGTGTGGTTTCGAAACGGTTCGAGCGGCTTAAGGCTCTCCTTGAAGGTGAACGTCTCGCCTTCCTCATCGGGCCAGAATGTGGATGGCACGACCCCGTTTGGGCTGAACATCACCACCAACCGCCGTTTGCGCCGGCCCTCGTCCGACCAGGCCAAGCGGGTCAGGTTCGTTATGAACGGCAAGCTCGCTGCGCCGATGCCGAGGTCGCGAAGGAACTCGCGTCGAGTTTTTCGCTTACTCACGCTTGCTCCTTTCAACGGGCAAGGCGGATGCCGCCACGGTCTCTACGATCTGTTTGCGAATGTTGAACTCATGCGCCTTGAACGAGCGCTGCAGGTCAGGGAAGGCGCGCGGTCCGTAAGCGCGGACGGGTTGTTTGACAAAGTGGTGAAACAGTCTTTCGACGAAGGCCGCGTGCGCCTCTTCGCTTCCGGCCAGGAATCGGGCGACGTCGCGAGCTCCCGTGAAACGGATCGTCTTGCCGGCGGAAGACTGGTAACTTCCCGAGGCATCGATCAGCAGGCCGTTCTCACGGGTCTGAAAACGTCCGATGACATCGAATCTCTCCAGAGTAAACCCCAGCGGATTGATGATGCCATGGCACGATGCGCAGGCTGCGGGACGGGTTTGCAGCGCCACTCTCTGACGGGTTGTCAGGTCGGGGTGTAGTTCCGCCTCGAGCGGCGTGAAGGCCTGGGGCGGCGGCCGCAGCATCCGTCCTAGAAAGTTGCGGGCGATCAGCACCCCGCGATGGATCGGGGAAGTCGTCGAAAGGTAAGCGAAGCCGGCCATCAGGTATGGGTGAGTCAGCACGCCGGCCCGCTCGGCCTCCAGCGGGACCTCCTGGAAGGGCGCGTCGGGAGCCAGGTGTGCTCCGTAGATTGCCGCGAGGCGCCCGTTCAGAAACAGGCTGTTCGACAACAGCAACTCGCGGAAATCGGATCGTTCACTCCAGGCGACCTGCTCGAGGAATAGTTCGAGCGAGGTTCGCAGGTCCGAGGCGACGGCCAGATCGAACCACGGGAAGAATTTGGGATCCTTTGACAGATCGGGGTAGTGGTCGACTTTCAGCCAATGCAGGAAGAACTCGCGGAGCTTTGACCGCGCTCGCGGATCAGAGATCATGCGTTCGGCCTGCGCGATCACCTGCTTGCGCGTGGAGAGCTCCCCGGCCGCCGCGGCTTTGAGCAGCTCCTGGTCGGGCAGCGAGTCCCACACTCCAAACGAGAGCCGCTCTGCCACGTCGTGCGAGTCGGGCGGGCGCAAGCCGAGCTCTCTATAGAGAAACCGGGGCGACTTGAGCACGAGCAGCACGACACGTTTGACCGCGGTCTCGAGGTCGGGGGCCTGTTGAAACTGCCGCTCGATGAAGAACCGTTGCACCTCGTCTGTAACCGGCCGCCGGAACGCCCGTTCGGCGAATTGCCGGCTGAATTCGCGCAGCCGCGTCTCGCGGTCCGGCGCATCATTCGCGACACCGGACAGTTGACTCAGGTGCGCTGCGACGTAGCCGGCGGTTTCGAGCGCCGCCTCCGCGGTCGCATCGTCCCAAGCCTTGGAGACCGACGCTCCGCGCTCATAGCCCATGCTCCGGTCATCCGGCGGAAACGGTATTGCGACCGCAAAGATCTCGGGAAAAGTGCCCGGGAGCAGAAAACGCTGCGGGATCACTTCCGCCGTACGGTTCGGCGGATTCCACTCCAGCGCGAGTGACGCCTTGGCCACGGCTCTATCTTTGAGCTTTTTCGAGTTGTCCACCCCCTGGCCGGCTTTCGAAAACTCGAGCCGCAAGGGATACACGCGGCCTCCGAGCAGGAACAGCGATGCGCGATGCTCCGTGCCGTCGCCCGACTTTACCCAGGCGTCGATCAACGGCTGTTTCTGATCATTGACCCACAGCCGCGCGGCGTGCTCGGTACGCAGGATGAATTCATACTCGCCTGTACCCGGGGCCAGAACCGCGCCTTTCCAGCGGATCGAGAACTGATGCGGATCGAACTGTTCCGCCGAGGGGCCGGCCTCGCCGAAGTCGAAGCGAATTTCCGAATCGACCCGTTCGAAGACCCGATCCTCGGTCCGGAACCGCCGCGACTTGAAGTATTCTCCGCGCAGTCCGCGCCGGTCATCCCAGCGGGCCGGCGCGCGGAAACTACCCACCAGATCGGCGACGGCGTTGCGATATTGCCGCACGGTCAAACGCGAAAGCTCGATCCGCGCAGGTCTGTTCCGCGCCTGCGCCAGAGGGGAATAGAACGCATCATGGATGTACGCGGCGACCTTCCGGGCATCTTCGCCGGCCCACTCTCTGGGGCCCGGCGGCATCGACTTTGAGATGAACTGCGCGAGTTCCCCGACGGATCGGTCGCCGGTGAGCGGCTTGGCGTAATGCTTCGTGCCTTCGCCCTTCGCGCCGTGACACGAGGCGCACCGCCGGCGAAAAATCTGCTCGCCGGTAGGCTGTTCGGCGCCATGGATTGGGGGAGCGCTCAGCAATGCCGGGAGCGACACGGCTATCAGCGCCAAGACCATCCGGCCCATGGGAACAATACGCATCGACTGAATCCCTGAGCGGAATTTATCCGCGGAGCGGGGGATTGTAAAGCGGCGCCGGCTACCCGGGGAATGGAGTATTGGAGTGGTGGAGTGATGGAGTAATGGGAAGTAAAACTGCTGGCGATCCCCTTCGGCTCAACGAATCTGCCTGTGGACGAACTCGATGATCTTTTCGGTCGCTTTCGCGGCGTTGGGCGAGCTCGCGTTCCTGGTGATGAAGGCCTGCCCTTCGCCTTCGTACAGCTCCAGCTCGACCCGGCCGCCTCGCTGGCGGTATTGCGCGACGAAGCGGTCGAGATCGGGACGCGGGTGAGCGAGGTCGCGGGTTCCTTGAAGGTAAAGCGCCGGCGGCAGATCGATTTGCTCACCGCGCTCGAGAGCGAGCACCGGATTGCCCTCCGCCATGGCCTCTTCGGTCCCCCAGTATTCATCGTGAGAAGGCAGCACCTGGTCGACGAGGTCCGGGTACGGTTTACTGCCTTCCTTGAGTCTTTTGGCATAACGGTAGCGCGCCAGCGGATCGATGACGGGCCAGCACAGGACGACACAGCGCACGGTGGCATCAACGCCTGCGGCGGGCAGCGGCAGGGCCGAGTAGCGGGGATCGCGCGGTCTCATCCCCAGCAGCATGGCTTGATGCGCGCCGCTCGAAACGCCCAGGATGCCCACCCGGTCAGGGCGGCTGCCCAGTTCGGCGGCTCGATTCTTGACCCAGCGGATCGCGTAGTTGACGTCGGCGAGCGAGGCGGGATATCCAGCCGTGGGGGGCATACGGAAATCCAGCGCCGCCACCACCACGCCGCTCTTGGCCAGCGGCTCGTTAATCAGGGTGTCGTTCAGGCGGTCCCCATGACACCACGCGCCGCCGTGCAACTCGACAACGAGCGGGAACGGCCCTGCGGCGCGCGGCTTGAAGAGACGAGCCAGCAGGGGCTCGTCTCCGTGACGGAGATACTCGATGTCTTCGACGTCAAGGTCATAAGTGGCAAGCGCTTCGGCTTTCATGACTCCCTCCTCGCAAGGTCAAGCGGTTTATTGTTCCTCGTCCTGAGCCAGCGACAACCCGGTGTTGGGTGGATTCTCCCCCACGATCCTCGTGCCAGCCCCTGCCCGTTACCGAGTATTCTGCCAGAATCACGCCGTGAGGGCCCGGTGCTTGGCGCTGGCGGTCTTTTTCAGCGCGGCTTTGGCTGCATCGGTGACGGTGAACAGCGCGAGCGACTCAGCCTCGGTCTCCTCCACAGGCGTCAAGGCGAGGTCGGTATAGGCCCGGCGATTGGGATCGGCTTTGATCTCTTTGCGCACTTTGTCGAAGCGGCGCCATAATGCAAACATGCCCCGGTGGGTACGCCAGACATGCCTTAAATACTTCGCGTGAAAAAGCACCGGCCATTCACGCGGTAAGCCGGGGCGGCGGTCGCGCCGGTACATCCGTCTCAAGTAACCGCCTTCGAGGGGATGAATGCCTTCCAACGTCTTGCAGCCATAAAACCACAGGCAGTAGAACATTACGTTGCCCGAGCTCATGCCGCAGGCGGCGGCGCGCCGCATGACCCGTTCGACATGCACCGGCGTGTAGTAAGCGCCCCAAACGCGGTGGTAGATCCCTTGCCATTGTTCGTGTGACTATCCGGGCGTGACCCGTCGTGACATGTTCCAGGTCATACTTGTTCATGTCGGGGTCCATCGGTATGCCCTGCTCCGAGAGCCTCTTATGATAGGAACCTGCCGTGCGTGTGACCGCCGTTGGCGGCAGTATGGGATAGACAGCGCCTTCCATCGCCGGCAGGTCATTCATATAGTTATAGATTGGCTTGAGCCGCCTCCCCCAGGCATCTTTCATAACCCCGTCGAACCGGCCTTCGGCCTCACCGGCAAAGATCGTGACTCCCATTGCCAGCGCATCCTTGATGTCGCTTGGGATTTCAGGAAGCATGGCAAGACAGCCGCTGACGTGAAACCCGCCGATAACGACGGGAACACCTGCGGCTCCGAGAGGCCGAGCGATGTCGATGGCGCGCGGAAATTGATTTGACTGCACGCCAACCAAACCGACCAGGCCTCCATCGGCCGCCAGCACGCGCCGGGCGAGGCGGGACGGCTTGATGCGGGTGTTGGTTTCGTCATAGACCTCGATCTCAATATCAACGTCCGGTCCCAGCATCCGTCGCGCCGCGCAATCGGCGGCAAG
>JBOGMR010000220.1:0-18696 GCA_050746825.1 Bryobacteraceae bacterium
CTATCGCCGCGCCATCGCTCTGAAACCTGACCTCTGGTCCGCCCGCGCGCAGCTCGGCATCAATCTGATGCGTCTGGGAATCGAGGAAGAGGCCCGCGAGCATCTCGAGATGTGCTACGCCAACGGCCACAAGGACAAGCCCACCACAAACACGCTGACGCTGATGGACAGTTACAAGAACTTCGTCACCTTCAAGACACCCACCTCCATCCTGCGCCTGCACAAGAAAGAAGCCGATATCCTGAAGCCCTACTTGGAAGGGGAGCTCCTGCGCGCCATCGCCACCTACGAGAAAAAATACAAGATGCGCCTCGACCGCCCGGTGCAGCTCGAGGTGTACCCGGATCATGAAGACTTCGCCGTCCGCACCATGGGGATGCCCGGTCTCGGCGCCCTGGGCGTCACCTTCGGCCACGTCGTCGCCATGGACAGCCCGTCCGGCCGCCGGCCGGGCAGCTTCCACTTGGCAAGCACGCTGTGGCACGAGCTCAGCCATGTCTTTGTGCTCGCCGCAACCAAACATCGGGTCCCGCGCTGGTTCACAGAAGGCATGGCGGTGCACGAGGAGAGCGCCGCGTCGCCCGATTGGGGCGACCGCCTCGATCCGCATGCCATCGGCGCCATCAAGAAAAAGCAGCTTCTTCCGATTGCCGAACTGGATCGCGGTTTTGTCCGCCAGTCCTATCCGGGCCAGGTCATCGTGTCCTACTTCCAGGCCGGCCGCATCTGCGACTACATCACCGAGCACTGGGGCTATCACAAACTGCTCGACATGATGCATGCCTACGCCGCGGGCGCCGATACCCCCGAGGTTGTCGAGAAGCACCTCGGCATGAAGCCGGAAGAGTTCGACAAGCGCTTTCTTTCATCGCTCGAATCCGCAACAAGAAAGGCGGTTGATGGGTTTGACGAATGGCGCAAGCAGATCAGGAAGCTCGGCGATCTCGCCAAAGCCAAAAAGCACGACGACGTCATTGTAGAAGGCCTCGCAATGCGAGATATCTATCCAGACTATGTCGAAGCCGGCAGCGTCTATGAGCTGATGGCCGACGCCTACGCAGCCAAGGGCGAAAAAGCGAAAGCCACCGCGGAGCTCGAGCGGTATTCCAGGATCGGTGGCCGCGATCCCTTTGTGATCAAGAAACTCGCCACGCTCCTCGAAGAAGCCGGGCGCAAAAAGGAAGCCGCCGGCGCTCTCGCGCGCCTCAACTTGATCCATCCTATCGACGAAGAGCTGCACCGCCGCCTCGGCGCGCTTCGCCAAGCCCTCGGCGATCGCCCGCAGGCCATCCTGGAACTCCAGGCCGTCGTCGCCATGAAGCCGCTCGACCCCGCCTCGGCCTACTATAATTTGGCGAAGGCTTATCACGAGGCGGGACGCACCAAAGAGGCTCAGGACTCGCTGTTCTCGGCGCTCGAATCCGCGCCCGGGTACCGGCCCGCCCAGAAGTTGCTTCTGGAATTGACCGAGGGCGGTAACCCGAAGAAGTAGACCGCCGCATATACATATAAGGAGACGGGACTCGACATCATGTCCACATTGGCACCTGCCGGAATCGAAGTGGAGGAACTCAGAACTCAGGTCGCGCGCTTTCGCGAGGTCGAGAAGGAGATCGTGCGCCAGGTACGGCGGGTGATCGTCGGCCAGGAGGAGGTGCTCGAGCAGGTGATGATCTCGCTGTTCGTCGGCGGGCACTGCCTCATTACCGGTTTGCCGGGGACTGCGAAGACCCTTCTGGTTCGCACCATCGCGCAGACCCTCGGTCTGATCTTCAAACGCATCCAGTTCACACCCGACCTGATGCCCTCCGACATCACCGGTACCGACATCATCGAGGAAGATCCCGGGACCGGCCACCGCACGTGGACCTTTGTCCAGGGCCCCATCTTCGCGAACGTGCTGCTGGCCGACGAAATCAACCGCACGCCCCCCAAGACGCAGTCCGCGCTCCTCGAAGCCATGCAGGAGATGCGCTGCACCGTGCGCGGCAACAACTACAAGCTCCCCGCGCCGTTCTTCGTGCTCGCCACGCAAAACCCGAACGAGCTCGAAGGCACCTACCCGCTCCCCGAAGCCCAGCTCGACCGCTTCCTCTTTAATACCGTGCTCGGATACCTCACCGCGGACGAAGAGCTCAAGGTCGTCGACCTTACCACCACCACGCACGTCGCCCAGGCCGACGCGATTACCAACGCCGAGGAAATCCTGGGCTTCCAGCAGCTCGTGCGCCGCGTGCCGATCGGCGAATCCGTCGCACGCTACGCCATCGACCTGGTCCGCGCCACTCGCCCGGGCGATCCCACCGCTCCCGAATTCATCAAGAAGTACGTCAACTACGGCGCCAGCGTCCGCGCGGCGCAGTTCCTCGTGCTGGCTTCCAAAGCCCGCTCGCTCATGAAGGACCGCTACCACGTCTCGTACGACGACATCCGCGCCCTCCTCACGCCGATTCTCCGCCATCGCATTCTCCTCAACTTCCACGCCGAATCCGATCGGCTCACTCAGGACAATCTTCTGGAGCGTCTCCTTGAAGCCAAGCCTGCGCCGCGGGAGTAATGGCGAATGCTTCAACGCTTTCTCGATCCCGCTACCCTCGCCTCCATCGGCGGTCTGGACCTGATTGCCAAGACCGTCGTGGATGGCTTCGTCGCGGGACTTCACCGGTCGCCCGACTTCGGATTCAGCCAGGAGTTCGCCGAGTATCGCGCCTACTCGGTCGGCGATGATCTGCGGCACGTCGATTGGAACGTCTTTGCGCGAACCGAGCGATTGAATCTCAAGCGTTATCGCGGCGAGACCAATACGCAGCTCCTCGTCCTGCTCGACACCAGCGCTTCCATGGGCTTCGGTTCGCAGCCGGTGAACAAACTCGACTTCGCGCGCTTTATGGCGGCGTCTCTGGTCTACATGGCCAATCAGCAGCGCGATGCGGCCGGCTTGATCGTTTTCGATGAGGAGGTGGTGAACTACGTCCCGCCCTCGACGCGCCAAGGGCAGCTTTTCCGCCTCCTGCACGCCGTCGAAAAGGCCGAGGTCGGCAAGCGCACCGATTTCGCCAAACCCTTTGTCCACTTCCTGACGTTCCTGCATCGCCGCAGCATCGTGGTCGTGCTATCGGACTTCTACGAGCAGCCGGACATCATCATCAAATCGATCGAGCCGCTGCGCTTCAAAGGAAACGAAGTGGTGCTGTTTCACGTCCTTGACCCACAGGAAATCGAACCGAAGTTTCGGGAGCCTCTCCTGCTTCTCGATATGGAAGACAAGAGCGCCATCGAAGTGTCGCCCGAGTACGCCCGTACCGAGTACCGAAGCAAAATCGACGCGCACATCGAAAACCTCCGCTCCACGGCTCGCCGCGCCGGCCTCGACTACTTCCTGATGAACACTGGCCGCCCCCTCGATGAGGGCCTGCGCGAATACCTCAGCGTGCGCCAGGGGAGGCTGTAAGTGGGCTTTTTCGCTCCCTGGTTTCTGGCAGGCGCGCTGGCCGTTGGCCTCCCGATCTGGCTGCATCTGCTGCGCCAGCACAAAAGCACGCCGCTGCCGTTCAGCTCGCTCATGTTCTTCGAGCGCCGTACGCAAAGCTCGATCAAGCACCGCCGGCTGAAGTACCTTCTTCTCCTGGCCCTCCGAATCGCTCTGCTCATCCTTTTGGCGCTGGCTTTTGCAAACCCTTTCATCCAGTCCTCGTCTAGTTCTGTGTCCGGTGAGTCCAAGCTCTTGGTGCTGGCGATCGATAATTCGTTCAGTATGAGCCAGGGCGGCCGCCTCGATCGCGCCAAACAGGAGGCTTCCCAGGCTGTCGGGGCGTTGCGCCCATCGGATCGGGGGCAGGCGCTCTCGTTCGCCTCGGGCGTTTCGGTGATCGGCGGCGCTACACCCGACTCCGGTGCGGACGTCGCGTCACTGCGCGCTTCCATCCAAACCATCCGTCCCTCTGCCGCACGCGGTTCCTTCGCCGAGCTTGCCCGCGCGCTTCGGTCCATCGCCGCGTCGGCGAAAATACCCGTCGAAGCGCACGTCTTCTCCGACATGCAGAAGTCGTCCTGGCCCACGAACTTCGCCGATACGCGCATCGGGGATGGAGTCAAACTGGTTCTGCATCCGGTGGTGAACCGCCGCGAGCCGAACTACACGATCGAAACGGTGAACGCGCCGCGCCGGGTCTACGATCCGAAGAAGGTTCGCATTCAGGCCACGGTCGCGGCATTCGGCGCCGGCCAGGCTTCCAAGAAAGTCGCGTTGGTGCTGAATGGCAAGGAACTCGCCTCCAAGCAGGTCGAAGTCGCGGCCGGCGGGCGCGCGTCGGTCGAATTCCTTACCCTCGACGCTCCCTACGGAATGAGTAAGGGCGAAATCCGCCTCGAGCCGGCCGATTCATTCGCCGCCGATGATCGGATGTATTTCCCGGTCGAGCGGTCCGACCCTCGCCGCATCCTCTTTGTGCACGATGCGCGCAACACGAAAGATCAGCTCTACTTCCGCACGGCTCTCGAAGCTTCGGTCGACGCCGCCTTCGCGCTCGACGTAGTGGCTCCCGAACAGGTCGGAAGCCGCCAGCTCAACACCTACGCGCTGGTCGTTCTGTCCGACGTGGGCTCGCTTCCGCCGTCGCTGGAGGATTCCCTGCGCGCCTACGTGCGCGGCGGCGGATCGCTGTGGCTCGCCTTGGGCCGCTTGGCCGCAGCCCGCGGAAAAGTCCCCGTCTCCGAGGAGGTCGTCGGCGAGCCGCGCTACTTCGCCCGCGAGGCCGAGCGTTTTCGCACCGCCTCCGATCTCGATCCCGCGCATCCTTCCATTCGTCGCGCCAATCAGTGGGAAGGCGTCAAGTTCTACCAGTCTGTGCCGGTCCAGCCCGGCAAGTCCAAAGTGCTCGCCAAACTGACCGACGGCTCGCCTCTGCTGCTCGAGAAACAAGTGGGCGAGGGACGCGTGCTGATCTTCGCCTCCACGTTCGACAACATCTCGAACGATTTCCCGTTACACAAATCCTTCGTCCCCTTCATCGCGGAAACGGCGCGCTACCTCGGTGGACTCGAGGAGGCGGGCCCGCCTCCGGTGGTCGGCTCGCACTACGAACTGCGCGCCACGCGCGGTCAGGCCGCTGCCGTCGAGGTGCTCGATCCCACCGGCAAGCGAGCTCTTTCGCTCGAAGAAGCGTCCCGGGCCCAAACCCTCGCGCTCACCATGGATGGCTTCTACGATATCCGGCGCCCCAACGGCCGGCATGAGCTGGTGGCTGTAAATCCCGACCGCCGCGAGTCGGACCTGGACCTGCTCCCTGCCGACACGCTCGGATTGTGGCAGAATACCGGACAGGGGGGCGTGGCTGTCACCGGTCAATCCGAGGATGGAAAAAAGGCTCGGTCCCTGTGGTGGTATGTAATGTTCGCGACTCTCCTGCTGGCGGCGGCCGAAGCTGTTGCCGGCAACTGGCATTTGTCGATCGATAAGGAAGCGGCATGAACCCATTAGAACTGCTCACTCAGTATCTCGGCAAAGTGGAACGCCGTCTCCGGTGGTTCACAGTTACGCGAGGTGCGGCGCTCATCGCCGGCGCCGCGCTCGTCGCTACCGTGCTGCTGGTTTTTATCGCGAACCGCTACGCCTTCTCCGACGGGAGCCTGATCGTCTCACGGGCCGCGCTGTTCACGTCGCTCGCGCTGGCGCTTGGCCTCGGGCTCGTACTTCCGTTGCTGCGCCTCAATGCGCGGCGGGCTGCCCGCGAGGCCGAGCAGAAGTCCCCGCAGTTCGAAGAGCGGTTGCTCACATTCGTTGAGCGCGCCGACTCCGATCCGCGCGATCCCTTCCTGCATCTCCTTGCCGCCGATACGATGAAGGCCGCGCAGGACGCCGCTCCCGCGCGTGTCGCGGCCAATCGATCGCTCGCTGGTCTCGGATCGCTCGCCGCCATTGCGGTTGTCACGTTAGTCTGGCTGGGAACGTCCGGTCCCGGCTTCTGGGGCTATGGCACTTCCTTGCTGTGGGCGGGCCCGCCTAAAGCCGAGGCCGTCCCGTTCTACGACATCGTGGTCGATCCCGGAAACAAAACGATCCGAAAGCGTTCCGATCTTCTCGTCACCGCCCGCCCGAACGGCTTCACGCCGCAGCGCGTGCGGCTGTTCGCGCGATTTGCCAGCGCCGCCAAGTGGGATGAGGTGGCGATGCAGCCGCAGCCGTCCTCGCCCGCGTTTCAGTTCTTATTCTCCGGTGTGGCCGAGTCGCTCGATTATTACGTCGAAGCCGGCAATGTCCGCACCAAGACTTTTAAGCTGAGCGTCATCGATCTTCCGTCGGTGAAACGCATCCGCGTTACCTACAAGTTCCCATCATGGACCGGCATGCAGCCCGAGACGGAGGATCCGGGCGGCGACCTCCGCGCGGTCGAAGGCACCGAGGCCGAGCTCGCGATCGAAACCGACAAGCCGCTCCAGAACGGCGTGATCGTCACCGATGACGGCAATCGCATTCCCATCGAAAACGGCAAAGCTAAAGTCCCCATCCTGAAGGAAGGCCAGTATCACATCGCCGCTCTTGAGCGGGGCGAGCAGGTGCGGCTTACCGACGACTATTTCATCGATGCCAAGCGCGACAACCCGCCGACAGTCCGGATCAGGCGCCCGGGCCGCGACGCTCGCGTCAATCCGGTGGAGGAAGTGCCTGTGGTAGTCGAAGCGGACGACGACTTCGGCCTTCAGGAGTTGAAGCTCCTTTATTCCGTGAACGGCGGTGAAGAGAAGACCGTTTCGATGCTGCCGGGCAAGGGTCTGAAGGTGGCCGATGGCAAGCATCTGATCGCGCTCGAAGACTATAAGATGTCGCCCGGCGACATTGTCAGCCTGCGGGCACAGGCTAAGGATGCGCGCAAGGTCGTGAACACCGACATCTTCTTTATCGAAGCGCAGCCGTTCGAGCGCGAGTACTCCCAGTCGCAGCAGGCCGGCGGCGGCGGAGGCGGTGGCGGCGAAGAGCCGAACCGGATTTCGCAGCGCCAGAAGGAAATCATCGCCGCGACGTGGAATCAGATCAAGGACTCCAAGCCCGACAAGGCCAGCGGTATCGAGAATGGCAAGTTCCTGAGCGACGTGCAGGCCAAGTTGCGCGATCAGGCAAAGTCCTTGGCCAACCGCATGAAGAGCCGGGCTCTGGCCGGCACGAATCAGGAATTCAAGAGCTTCGTCGAGGACATGGAAAAAGCCGTCGAGGCGATGGGCCCCGCGGCGGACAAGCTGAAGGCGCAGGCCTGGCAAGGCGCTCTGAGTCCGGAGCAGAAAGCGCTGCAGCATCTGCTGCGCGCTGAGGCGACCTTCCGCCAGATTCAAGTGGCGTTTGGCAGCCGCGGTGGCGGCGGCGGCGGTGGCGGGCAGTCGGGGCGCGATCTCGAGAACCTCTTTGACCTCGAGCTGGACACCGAAAAGAATCAGTACGAGAGCGGCGGCACACAGGCTTCCGGCGATCAGCGCGAAAAGGAAATCGACGAAGCCCTGCAGAAGCTCGAACAACTCGCGCGACGCCAGCAGGAGCTTGCCGATCAGCAGCGCAAGAATCCGCAGGCGTTCCAACAGCGCTGGCAGCAGGAGATGCTTCGTCGCGAGGCTGAGAAGCTGCAGCGCCAGATGGAGCAGCTCTCGCGCAACGGAGCGCAATCGCAGCAGCAGTCGCAATCTTCGCAATCGGGCCAGCAAGGTCAACAGGGCCAGCCGGGTCAGCAAGGTCAGTCCGGCCAATCGGGCCAGCAGTCCCAGCAGCAGCAGCAGCAGCAACAACAACAGCAGCGCCTGAACTCGATGTCCGGCCGCGGCGGCCAACAACAGCTTGACCAGGCCCTCGAACGCCTGAAGCAGGCGACCAAGGACATGCAGAGCGCGACGTCCGACCAGGCCAACGGCTCGGGGCAAAGCGAAGCCGAAGCGCGGCGTGCCGCCGAGCGGCTCAAGGAAGCGCGCGACATTCTGTCGGGAATGCGGAAGCAGCAGGCCGGCGATCAGGTTTCGAACCTCGCTCGCCAGAGCGAGCGCATTGCGGACAAGCAGCGCGATTTCGCCACGCGAATGATGAAGGAGTTTGGTGCGCAGAGCCAGGGCCAGGGTGGCGGCACTGTGACGCGTCAGCGCGCCGAGGAGTTGGCCGGCGAGAAGTTGGGTTTGCAGAAAGAACTCCAGCAGCTCGAAAAGGAAATGGCTGCGGCCGCGCGCGACCTGGCGGGCACGGATCGATCGACCTCCGGCAAGCTCCGTCAGGCGCTGAGCGATGTGCAGCAGGACGAGGTGGCGCGCGCCATGGGTCTGAGTGCAGAGGCTCTGCGTCGCGGGCTCGGTTCGCTCACGGTGATGCGTGAGGCGGGGCAGGCCCAGGCGCTCGGCAACTTGCGCGACCGCTTGCAGGAGATCGAGCGCGGGCTGGGTAAGGGCAAGCCGGGCGAGAAGGGCCTGGAACAGGCTCTGCAGCAAGCTGAGGCGCTTCGCAAGCAGATGCAGCAGATGGCCCGGCAAATGGGCCGCGGCGACCAGCAAGGCCAGCAGCCGGGTCAGCGGGGCCAGCAAGGCCAGCAGCCGGGCCAGGGGCAACAGGGCCAGCAGGGTAAGGGGCAGCAAGGTCAGGGTCAGCAGGGCCAGGGTCAGCAGGGTCAGGGCCAGCAAGGTCAGGGCCAGCAGGGTCAGGGGCAGCAAGGCCAGGGGCAGGGTCAAGGCGGCCAGCAGCAAGGTCAGGGTCAGGGCCAAGGTCAAGGGCAGAACCAGAACGGCCAGCAAGGCGGCCAACGCGGCGATGGCGCCCAGTCCGGCCGCAACAACGGCTCCAACTTCGGTCAGGGCGGCAGTCGCGATGGCGGCCCCTTCTCGGGACCCGATGGTTACCGCGCCATGAACGACGGCTCGCGTGGATTCGAGGGCGGCCGCGGCGGTCCCGGAAATATCGAGTCCGTCGAACGAATGTACCGCGAAGGTCTCCGCGATCTCACCAGTCTTCGCGAGAACGTCCGCGAAGATCCGGACATCGAGCGCGAAGTTCGGGAGCTGATTCGCAACATGCAGCGTCTCGATCCCAAGCGCTTCCCCGGCAATCCTGCGCTGGTCGAACGCCTGCACACCGAATTGCTGGGCGCGGTCGAGCAGATCGAGCTGCAGATCCGCCGCAAGCTGGATGACCAGCAGGGCGGCAGCGTCCGAAGCGGCGACGCCGAGCGCGTGCCCCCAGGCTACGCCAACTCGGTTGCGGAGTACTTCAAGAAGCTCAGCAAATAGCCCCTCGAGGGAGTCCTCAGGGGGCGGCAGCGCCCCGAAAAGACCGCTTGCTTACGCGCACGGCTCAGTAAAATGAACAGTTACAGAGCCGCGACCGTGAGGGAGCGGTTTTACCGCGGGCTGCTAAAGGTGCATAATAGAAGTAGCTATGCCAACATTCGAGAAGTTGGCCGCCACTTCGGTTCGAGCCCGCATCGCTGATCGCCTCCGTGAGGCGATCCTCGACGGCTCGCTATTGGAAGGCGAGCGGCTGGTCGAACGAAAGCTCGCCGCCGAGTTTGGCGCGAGCCTCACGGCAGTGCGCGAAGCCTTGATCGAGCTGGAGACGGAAGGTTTCATCGCCAAGCTCCCGAACTCTTCCACGCATGTCATTCGCATCACCGTCGACGACGCCGAAAAGATTCTCGCGGCGCGCGAAGTGCTGGAGGCTTTCGCGGCCTCCGAAGCCGTGAATCAGATCACAGCGTCGCAGATGAAACTGCTCATGGAGCTGCAGGCGGGCGTTCTGGCCGCCGCCGATTCCGCCGATCTCAAGGTATTTCTCCAGAAAGATCTTCAACTGCACGAAACCATCTGGGAAATCGCCGGCGGCGAGCATCTCTTCGCGGCGTTGAGGCGCCTGGTCATGCCCTTCTACGCCTTCTGCGCGATCCGGCTGCATGACCGCAAGGCCACCGAACTGTCCCAGTGCGCCGAGGCCAACATTCCGTTCCTCAATGCGATCTGCGCGAAAGATCCCGACCTGGCTCGCAAGGCGCTGCGCTACACGCTGGCCCGATGGATGGAGATCGCCAAAGGCCCCGCCGGCGCTGCATCCGGCGCGGCCGGCCCGGCAGCCGCCGCGTGGACGGCCGACGACTCTGGGCTCGCCTTCGGCTTCTGACGCGCCCGCGTGCGATTCTTCTTCACTCGCAGAGAACCGGACGCCGCGCGTATCCTCCTGGTCGAGAGCGGCTCGCGATTCCTGCTGGAAGGACTGATCGGCGGAATCTACACTACGTATGGCCGCCACGCCGCCGTTGACCTGGTCACCTGCTACCCCGGCCTCCCGCGCGGTTTTCGCGAATCGACTCGCGTCTATCGCGTCACCGGCTACCGCGGCGCCCGCAGCCGCCTGATCGCCGAGCTCCTCGCCAACCGATACACAATCCTCGGCATCATCTGCTCCGCCGAGCCGATCATGACCAAGTGGAAATGGCTGCTGGCCGCGCGCCTTCCCGTGAAGGTTTTCATCCTGAATGAAAACGGCGACTACTTCTGGTTCGATCGCGCGCATTTCTCAGCCATTCGCCATTTCGTTCTCTTTCGCGCGGGACTCGCCGGAGCGGGCGCGGTCCACACGATCGGGCGGCTTCTGCTGTTTCCGTTCACGCTGTCATATTTGCTACTCTACGCGGCTGCGGTGCACGCGCGGCGGCGAATCAGGAGACTGGCGCCATGAAAGCAATTCAGATTCACCAGGCCGGGTCACCGGAAGTGCTGCAGGTTGTCGAAATCCCGAAGCCCACGCCGGGGCCCGGCGGCGCACTGGTGCGAGTGGCCGTGGCGGGCGTTAATTTCATCGACGTCTATTTCCGTACCGGGCTCTACAAAACGGAGCTCCCCGCGACGCTCGGCATGGAAGGAGCCGGCGTGGTCGAGTCCGTCGGCGCGGAGGTCAGCGGTCTGGAGCCAGGCGATCGTGTGGCCTGGGCGATGGAGCGCGGATCTTACGCCGAGTATGCGGCGGCGCCCGCATGGAAACTCGTCAAGATTCCGCGAGGCGTCTCGATGGAGACCGCGGCCGCCGCAATGCTGCAGGGCATGACCGCCCATTACCTCACGCGCTCGACGTACCCGATCGCGAAGGGCGATGTGGCGGTGGTGCACGCTGCGGCGGGCGGTGCGGGACAACTCGTGGTCCAGATGGCCAAGGCAAGCGGCGCTCGCGTGATCGGCACCGTCTCGACCGAAGCCAAGGCGGCGATCGCGCGCGAGGCCGGCGCCGATGAAGTGATTCTCTATACGCAGCAGGATTTCGAAGTCGAGGTGAAACGGATCACCGGCGGCCGCGGCGCCGACGTGATCTACGACTCGGTGGGCGTCGCGACTTTCATGAAGGGCCTCAACTGTCTTCGGCCGCGCGGGATGATGGTTCTGTTCGGACAATCGAGCGGTCCCGTGCCTCCGGTCGATCCCGGGATTCTGAATGCCAAGGGCTCGATCTACTTGACCCGGCCGAGCCTCGCGCACTACGCCGCGAACCGGCAGGAACTGGCATGGCGCGTGGGTGAGGTGTTGAGCTCAGCCGCTGCCGGCGATCTGAAGATTCGGATCGATAAGACTTACGGGCTCGCCGGCGCTGCGCAAGCGCACCGCGATCTCGAGGCGCGAAAGACCATGGGAAAGCTCTTACTCGCGATCGAGTAGGCCAGTTCCTCGATTGCGGCTACCACTCCACTCGCAGCCCGGTCCGGAAACTCCGCGCGCCGGTTGAGTCCAGGCCGGAGCCACCGCCGGCTGAGCCGATGGTGGCCGCGGTCGCGAGCGAGGTGATATTCACGCTCGGCACTGCATAGTTCGGCGTATTGAAGAAATTGGTGCCGGTGATTTCGCAACGAATTCGCAAGCGCTCGGTGACCGAGAAATTCTTCGCGAGCCCGACGTTCAGGATCTCGGTGCCCGGCCCTTTGATCACACCCTTCGCGGCCGTGCCGTAGGAACCCGCGACCGGCGCGCCGAACGCCGCTACATCGAACCAGCGGCCCGTCGAGCGCTGACCGGCCGGCAGGTTCGCATCGCGCAAATGATTCGGACGGATCGTCACCTGCGCCGGCGTTCGCGACGAAGTCGCGGCTGTACCGACCGGATCGGCGCCAGTCCATTGCGCCGTCAAGAACTGCCCCGAATACGTGCTGAACACGCTCGACCATTCCCACCCGTGCATCAGCACGCGCGCCAGTCCCCGGCGCCCCTTGCCGAACGGGAGCTCGTAGATCAGATTGCCCGTAATACGGTGCGTCGGAATATCGAGCCACACCGCGCGCTCCCGCTGCCGGTCATACGCATTCTCCGGACTCTCGCCGCGCTCCAGATCGCCGATGTCGCGAGCCCAGACCCACGAAACCTGATACGCGAGCCCCTTCACAAACCTCCGCTCGGCTTCGAGTGTCATCGAATGATACTGGTGGCCCGCGCCGTTCGACGTATATGTGATACCGACCGGGAACTGAGGAAATCGGCGCGGCTTATCGATGTAGGGGCGATTGTCCGGAACAGGCTGGTTGATATTGTAGCCCCACTCGCCCTGCCGCGTGTTCGTTCCAATGTACGACGCGCGAAAGCCTGTGTTCCAGCGCTGGTGCTCAACGGTGAGGTTGTATTGCATCGAGTAAGGCGTCCGCAGGTCGGCGCGGTACGCTCCCGGCAGGCTGATGCTCGCCGGGCCCGCCACGCTCGCCGGAAACACCTGTGGCAGAATCAGGGTCGGCAGAGGCGTCGGATTGGTGAACGTCGGCTCGTTGACGATGAACGGAGATCCGCCCGCCGAGACCGCACGGGGCACGATGTCGAAGAAAATGCCGTAGCCCGCACGCAGCACCGTCGCGGTCCCGAACGGCCGCCACGCCAGGCCGATGCGCGGCGCGAAATTGTTGTATTCATCGCGGAGGATTTTCGCCCCGTCGTAGCCGAGCGTGGAAGCCTCCACAACATCGACGTAGCCCTTCGGCAACAACGGGCTCACCTTGTCGAGCGCCCCGTCGGAAACTACGATCTTCCCGGATGCCACATCGAATGCCGCCTGGCGCCCGCTGGCTTCCTTCCAGGCGGGATGCAGCTCATACCGCATTCCGATGTTCAAGGTCAGGTTCGAGCGCACTTTGTATTCGTCGGTGACGAAGAAGTCCCAGTTCCATCGCACGCGGTCCGTGAAGAACACGGGCGCGGCGCGCTGCGAGCTGGTTGGGATGCCCAGTAGAAAGTCCGCGTAAGGCTGACCGGTGAACCGGTTCGAAAAAGTTGAAGCGCCGAACAGAGCGTCGGGCATGTTCTGATCCTGGAACTGCGTGCGGCCGGCGATCGCGCCGAACTTCAGGTTATGCCGTCCGTGGAACCAGGACACATGCTCCTGAAACTGCTGCGCGAAGTTCTTGAAGCCCGGATGGCGCCAAGCGGTCTGCGAAATGCCCGTGATGCCGACGTTCGAGAAAGAAACCCGGTAAACGCCGTTGATATCCGGCAGGTTCGCGAGCAGGCCCGTAATGCCGAGATCCTTGGCAACCTCCAAACCGAGCAGGGGGCCGTGCCGCGGGTTGTCGTTCCAGGCGTATCCCCAGCGGAATTCGTTCGAGAGATTCGGCTGCAGCACCGCTGTGTAGGCAAGCTGGATCGCGCGAGTGTCGCGCGTCTGCCAGCGAATGCCGATCGCCGGCAAGTCATTGTCGAAGCCGCGCGAATGGGAGCGATTCCAGGTGTAGCGTCCGAACACGAGGTGCTTATCGGTGAAGCGGTGATCGAGCCGCGTGGTCCAGTAGGTGTTCGGGTCGAAGGCGCGCAGAAGCTGCACGCGGTAGTTGCGCGCCGCGAGAACATTCGGATCGCCGAAGTTGGGCGCAGGATAAAAGCGCTCCTGGATCTTCCTCGAAACGGAGTTGATTCGCGCGGCCGGAATCACGTTGCCTGCAAACGGCGCGTTGTTGGCGAACGGGTCGCGAATCGCCACCTGCGGTACGTCGCGAGAAAAGTCGCCGCTCCGCCACGGCGCCGTTGGAACGGTGGGTGTGAGGTTCGAAAGAACGTTCGACCCGCGAGTGGTCTCGAACGAGTAGAAGAAAAAGCTGCGATTGCGGCCGTCATAGATCTTCGGCAGCAGAATCGGACCGCCCACTGCCGCGCCGGGGTTGTGACGCACGCCGGCGCCGCGCTGTTGGGCGAACGGATCTCGCGCGCGGAACCACGGCGTGCCATAGTAGTCGAAGCCGGCGCCGTGGAACTGGTTGCTGCCGCTCTTCGAAATGATCGTCACCTGGCCGATGCTGCCGAACTCGGAAGTATTGTTGGCCATGTCGACGCGGACTTCCTCGAACGCTTCGACCTGGGAGACCAGCGGCGAGATCTGGGTGCCGTCGTACTGGTTCGAAAGCGTGATGCCGTCGATCGAGGCGTCCGACTGATTCGCGCGCGAGCCCGCGAACCGCCGCGTCGAGGATCCCCCACCGGCCTGCACGACGCCCGGAGACAGGCCCACGAAATCCCACAGCGAGCGCGTGTTCATCGGGAGCACCTTGATCTGCGTGGCATCTTTCGAATCGGAGATGCGCGCCGTCTCGGTTTCGATGAGCGTGGCGCCGGCGGTCACTTCGACGCGCGTTTCGATGGCCCCGACTTCGAGGCGGGCGTCGATGCGGCGCACGTCGAGAGACGCGAGGCGGAGATCCTGGATGAAGAACTCCTTAAACCCGGCAGAGGTGACGCGCAATGTGTAATTGCCTTCCCGCAACTGCGGGAGCGTATAGGCGCCGGTGGCGTTCGCGACTGTGGTGTAGCGGTAGTTGGACTCCTTGTGTGTGGCGGCGACGTTGGCGCCCGGTACCGACGAGCCTGTCGAGTCCGTCACCGTGCCGGTGAGAGTGGCAAATGTGGTTTGCGCGGCGGCAGGCGCCGCGGCGATGGCAAACAGTAATACGAGCGACCACCGTCGAGACATGAAATTCCTCTCTGCGGGTACATTATCTCAACGGGCGAACCACGTCAACGTGCACACGCTTGCAAAAAGCGGGTGGGGCAGGTCAGAAGTCTGTCAGAGACCTGCCTCACGGCATACAATGGCGGCATGAGAATTATCGGTTTTCTTTTGGCCCTCGCGGTTTCGGCCTCCGCTCAGAGCCGTGAGGAAGTCCTCGCCGCTCTCCGCAAAGCCAGCGACTTCTATCGGAACAAAGTCTCGAAAGAAGGCGGCTATCACTTCTCCTACGCCGAGGATCTCAGCTACGGCCGTTCGGAGCACGCCGACGGCCTGAACATGATTGAGAACCAGCGCGAAGGCACGCCCATCGCGGGCATGACGTTTCTCGAAGCGTGGGACATGACGCGCGATCGCTTCTACCTCGATGCGGCGCGCGCGGCGGCGAATGCCCTGGTCAAGGGGCAACACTGCTCCGGCGGCTGGGATTACGTCACCGAGTTCGATCCAGCCAGGCGCAAGCGTCACCCGTACCGTGCCGACGACAATTGCGCCGCGGTGAATCGGCCCGGGGGCGTCGACACCTGGTCGCAGCCCTATACCAATCTCGACGACAACACCACGCAGGGTTGCCTCCGTCTGCTGATGCGCGTCGATCGCGCGCTCGACTTCAAAGACGCCGCCATCCACGAGGCCGCGCTCTATGCGCTCAACAAGCTGATCGAAGTCCAGTACCCGAACGGCGCATGGCCCCAGCGGTTTTACCAGCCGCAGGACATGTCGAAGTTCCCGGTGAAGAAGGCCAGCTACCCGGACTCGTGGCCGCGCCAGTGGCCAGGAACGAATTACCAGCAGCACTACACCTTCAACGACAACACGATTTCCGACATGATCGACATGTTCTTTGAAGCCGCGCGCATCTACAACGAACCGCGCTACCGCGCCGCGGCGCAGAAAGGCGGCGACTTCATCCTGCTGGCCCAGATGCCCGGCCCGCAGCCGGCCTGGGCGCAGCAGTACGACGTCGACATGCATCCGGTATGGGCCCGGCAGTTCGAGCCGGCTTCCGTCACGGGCGGCGAATCGCAGGGAATCATGAAAACGCTGATGGTGGTGTATCAGGAGACCGGAAACCGGAAGTACCTCGAGCCTGTGCCGCGAGCGCTCGAGTATTTGAAACGCTCGGTACTCCCGCCAGTCGACCGTTTCGTCGAAGCCCGCTCCAGAATCCCAAAAGGCGCTCCGGTGCTCGCGCGGTTCTACGAACTCAAAACGAACCGCCCGCTGTACATCGTCAAGGGTACGCGCGTCAATGTCGCGGGGCGGCCTGCGATCAATATCGATGGCTACCAGGCCGGCTACGACGACCAATCCGTGATCACTCACTACGCCGTGCTGACGAGCGGCGCTGAACTCGCGCCGATCGAACGCGAATACGCGAGACTCGCGGCCGCCGATCCGAAGACGATCGCGCGCCCGGATAAACTCCATGGGCTCTCGCCCTGGAGCGACTTCGGATCCGGCCAGCCTTCGGGCCGCGGACGTCGCAGGGCCGGGGACGCCAAGAGCGTCATCGCCTCGATGGATGCGCGTGGCGCATGGCTGGAGGAGGGCTCAATCGGAAAAGCGGATCGAGTGGTGTCGATGTTTGCGGCGAAGGACATGGTGGTGAAGATCGGCGGCCAGGTGGTGCCGCTCAAGGAGAATCAGACGCTCGAGGTGTTCCAGGGGACGGCGCCGCCGCGGGAGAGGATCATCAGAACGGGTACGTTTGCGAGGAATGTGGAGGTGCTGCTCGAGTATCTGCGCCAAGCGCCGCGATGAGCCGCGGCGCGGCAGACACAAGTGTCCGCGCCACGGTTACTTCTTGCGGGCCTTCTGGTCGCGGCCCATTTGATGCAGGATCAGGCCGTCCTTGAGGAAGGAAATCTGCGCGTCGACGACTTTCACGAAGAACTCGGTCTCGCTCTCGGCGAACAGCTCGAGTTTCGGCTGGCCGGTTGCCTGCCCGAACAGGCGCGCGCCGTCGCGAGTGACCGTCAATACAAAGGCCGGGACAAATTCATACTCGCCGACATAGGTTTCCAGGATTTTCGGATCGACCGCGATCTCCTTCCGCTCCCTGCTCGCCGTCAACTTCGAAACCGGCATCTTGCTTTCGAGCAAGTGGAAGCCGACCGCATCGTTGTCGAGAAACGTGTTGCACAGAACTACGACGCCCTGCTTGTTCTCGGGCACGATCCCGAGGAAGCTGCGGTAGCCGGCTGTTCCGCCGTTGTGCCAGACCATCGCCGTCCCGAACTTGGTGAGCACATGCCAACCCATCGCGATCGACATGCCGGGCGTGCCGGTCTCGCGGCGAATCGAGCGCATGCGGCGCATCGCGGCCTTGAGCGGGCTGTCGGTCAGCTCGAGATTCGCCGCTGCGAACTTGAGCATGTCATTCGCGGTCGACCGGATGGCGCCCGCTCCGGCGAGGACATCCATGTCCCAATTGCGCACCGGTTTCAGCAACTGATCGTGACCCGAGGCGAGACGCTCCTGCTGTGATACGGAAAGCTGGATCGACGAGCTTTTCATTTCGAGGGGCTCGAAGATGCGGCGGCGCAGGAGCTCTTCGTAACTCATGCCGGCTTTGAGTGCCAGCACGTGCCCGAGAAGGCCGACGCCCAGATTCGAATACTCATACTTCTCGCCGGGGGTTCGCGCGAGCGTGTGTCCGGAGGGAAACTCGTACAGCTTTCGCGCGTCGTAGTCGGCGTAGGGATTTGCGGGATCGGCAGGCTTGAAACCAGCCGGAAGGCGAGGGAGCCCCGAGACCTGCGTCGACAGGTCGAGCAACGTGATCTGGCGGCCGTCGCGGCTCGGGACTTTCACGGTGGGTGGAAGGAACTTCGCGATTGGATCGTCCGCTTTCAACTCGCCGCGCTCCACCATGTCTGCGAGGAGCAGCGACGTGAAGACTTTCGTGATAGAGCCGATCTCGAAGACGGTATCGCCGTCCGGTTTGCCGTCGCGGTCGAGTGCGCGTTTGCCGCGGCCCGTCACTCGCGGGCCTTTTGCGTCGATCGTGCCTATGACGAGGCCAACCGCTTTCTTGCTCTCGTCGACGCGGTTGGCGAGGATCGACTCGATCTCGGCGGTGTCCTGCGCATATACGAAGGCGGCCAGTAACAAACTAAAAACAGCGCTTCGGGTCTTCATGACTCGTCCTCGTTTTCGTTCCCGTCATCCAGCGACTCGATCTGCTTCCGTTCTTTGCGTAACGTTCGTACGGCGTGGACTTCGTTGAGCCAGACAATGGCCAGGCACATGACAGTCAGGCCAGCCGCGACTTCAAACGGCCCCCGGGAAAACCCTTGGGCCAGCCGCGCGACGACGAACGACATCATGCCGAGGAACAGAGGCAACACATACCAGTAGCGGGCTCTTCGCAACAGGTCGATCTGGTGGTCATACCGCGCGAGCAGTGCCGATCGAGAAGATTGTGCATCCGATGTGGGATCGGGAGCGCGAAAGAGACGGTGGCTCCGCCAGATGTACACCAGCACAAAAACCACGGCGAAAGCACAGACAAAAAACGGCGCCCCTTGCCGCGTCGGTCCCAGCGAGATGGCCTTCGAGAGAAAAGCGGCAAGCGCGATCGCGCCGGCGGCGTACTCACGCACGTTGCGCCAATGAATACGGCGATCGAACCGGCGCGTCTTCTCCAACAGGAGGCGCGTCGATGGGCCCGCTGCCGTGGCGCTGTCCTCGGTCCGGCCGCCGGCAGCCGCAAAGAGCAGGCG
>JBOGMR010000221.1:0-4498 GCA_050746825.1 Bryobacteraceae bacterium
TACTGGATGTTCTTGTTCTCGCAGCCGCCGCCCTTCAGGATAAGCTTCACCTCGATGTCGTCCTCTTCCCACTGCTCGAAGTGCACCACGGGCGTCTCGACGCCGAGATTGTCGCCGCTGTTCTTCCCCGTGATCGAGTCGACCGAATTCGGACGCAGCTTGCCGCGCCGCGTCGCTTCGGCGACCGCGCGCAGAATCGCCTTTTTGATCTGGATCTGATTCACACCGACCGGCGTGTGCACCACGAACGTGGGCATGCCCGTGTCCTGGCAGATCGGCCCTTCGTCGTCCGATGCCATATCGATGTTCGAAAGAATGATGCCGAGCGCCTGCGACGATTGCGTGCCGGGAGTTTCCGCCGCCGAGGCGATCGACATCGCCTGGCGCACGTCCGGCGGAAGGTTGGTCGACGTTTGCGTGATCAGCTCGAGCAGGCTGCCTTCAAGGAATTGCATGAATTCCATTGTAGGGCACCTTCTGCATCCAATACCTGGCTCGTAGACCTTGGCTATGGCCGCCCAATGTCGTGATCCAGGCGTTGCGACGAACCCTTTCGGGTCCGCGATGCCGTCCCATGGCTTGGCATGGAATTATCCGCCGTCGAACATTTCCCATGGCACTGCATTTTTGTGACAGTCAATGCCTGCCGTTGTTCAATTCGCTCGCACGGTAACTATTAATGCTGTGAATCCCGACCGTTTTGGCGTATACTCATCCGCATGTTCGAACACCGTAAATGTCCAGGGGCCCTGCGCCGGCTTATAGTGATCGGATCGCGACCAAAGATTGCAGGTCAGATGTGGATTGTTCGTGGTCTCGCCTGGCTCTGTCTGGGACTCGCCACGGGATGGTCGTGGAATGGCAAGGGGCACATGACGATCGCGTACATCGCGTATCAGCGCCTCGATCCGGCCCTCAAGCCCACGGTCCACACCCTGCTCAAGGCGAATCCGGACTACAAAAAGTGGGTCCAGAACATCCCCGCTTCCAATCAGGAGGAACGTTTACTCGAAGCGTTCCTGCGCGCATCCATCTGGCCGGACGACATCAAGTCGAAGTCCGGGTACACCTCGGACGGAACAAATAATGGCAACGTTCCGCCGGTCAACGATCCGCGTGCCAAGCAAAATATCGGATATAAGGATAAGTTCCGTCACAAATACTGGCATTTCCACGATCATCCGTTCTCTAGTGATGGCACGGCGACCCAAAAGGCGCCAACCCCGAGCGCGCTCACCATGATCCCGATTCTGGCCGACGGCCTCAAGACGTCTCCCAAGAAAACGATACGCTCGTACGATCTGGTTTGGCTCATCCACCTGGCAGGCGATGTCCATCAGCCACTTCACTGCGCCGCGCGATTTACCGCCCAACAACCTAACGGGGACGATGGCGGGAACGGTGTCAAACTCACCAATCGACAAGGCAACGAGGTCGCGTCACTCCACTCGTTCTGGGATGGACTACTGGGCGGTGGCTTTACAGAAGAAGCGGCGTCCCTCGGGGATGACCTCATTGCCGAGCACACCAGTCCCCCGGGCGCGACCATCACCAACGCGGAGACGTGGATCGACGAGAGTTTCAAGCTCGCGCAGAAATTTGCGTACGCCCCGCCGATTCGATCCGATGGGAAGCGGTCATTTACCAACAGCACTTACCGGAAGGACGCCACCGGCTTAGCCGAAAAGCAAGCCGTTCTTGCCGGCTGGCGTCTCGCGAATGTGCTGAACGACTCCCTCAAGCCATAACGGTTCGTAGTGCGCCAGGCAAGCGAATCTGCGTGCGGGCAGTGTTAGCGCCGCCAGCCGTGCCTCAAGCCCTCCGCCCCTTCATGCGCTGCGACAGCTTGAAACCCTCGTGCCACGTCGATTCCGCTCCACCACCGATGCGCGAGATCACAGCGTCAATCACGTACGGGTTGCCGTCGCGTGTTTGCTGGATGCCGCGCTTCAGCGCCGCCTCGAGTTCAGACGCCGTCGTCACGCGCTCACCCTTCACGCCCTGGCTCTCGGCCAGCTTCACAAAATTGATCTCGGGGTCGCCCAGGTACATGCCGGCGAATTGCCCCGTCGCCGCCATCTTGCCGCCGTAGCGATGGAAGCCGAGCCGCACTGCCTGATAGTTGTGGTTATTCCAGATCACAGTCAGCACGGGAATCCCGTAACGCGCCTGCGTCCAGAAACCGGAGGCGCTGTACATCACGGCGCCGTCGCCGATCGAGCACACCACCAGGCGGCCGGGCGCGGCGAGCTTAGCACCCGTCGCGCCGCCGATACCCCAGCCGAGCGAGTTGCCGGTATAACCGGCGAACATCTGCTCGTCCTCCCGGACGCCGAAGGGGAACGTTTCGTAATGAGCCATCGCTGAGTGCGTCTCGGAAGCGATGATCGCATTCTTGTCGATCGTCTTGGCCATCACGTGCGTCAGCTCGTCGGGGTGCATTTCCGGCTTGCCGAAATTCTTGCGCGTCTGCGCCTCGTAGCTTGACCGCATCTTGGCCAAAAGCCCGCGCACTAGCGCCGCTCGCGGCTTTCCGAAATCGGCGAGCCGCTGCTTGGCGAGCATTCCCTCGAGTGCCGATCGCAAATCCTTCAGCGATTCCTTGACGTCCCCGGCCAGCGCGAGATCCGTCGGATAGTTGCGGCCCATGTGAGCCGTGTCGAGGCCGATGCGTACGATGTGGGCATCCGGCGCTTCGGGTGTGTTGGGCACAGTGCGCCCGCCGAAATCGCGCGCGCCCACCATGATCACCAGATCGACGCCGCCCTTCATGTACTCCGACCCCATGTTGAAATTGCCCAGGTGCATCTGGTGGCGCGAAGGGAAGCTGCGGTAGCCGCCCGGTCCCGACATCACCGGCAGTCCGAACTTTTCGGCGAACGCGACCAGTTCGGCCTGCGCGCCCGACTTCCATACTTCATCGCCCGCCACCAGCAACGGCTGCTTGGCGGTGATCAGCCACTTCGCCGCCTGCTCGACGGCGGCCGCTTCCGGCCTCACGCGCGACCGCAGCAGAAACCGCTCGCCCGGCAGAATCTGGGCCTTGATGTTCTTGGCCTCGAGCGCGTAATTCACCATCGCGAGGTACACCGGGCCGCCCGGCTCGGTCGCCGCAACTTTGTACGCCCGGCGCAGCATCAGCGGCAGGCTCTGCGGCTCGCGGCACTCCCAGCAGATCTTGGTGAATTGGCGCGTCACTTCCTTCTGGTCGAAACCGGGCCGCGGCGCGAGCATTCCTTCGTCGCTCCAAATCTCGTTGTCGAGCATCCCGGCAGTGACAACGAGCGCCGACCCGTCGCGGCTCGCGTTGTAGAGCTGTCCGATAGCCTGCGCCGTGCCGGCGATCACGTGGATGTTCACGAACGACGGCTTCAGGCTGACGCGATGGTAGCCGTCAGCCATCGAGATCACGATGCCCTCGTGCAGACCCATGATCAGCGGGATGCCGGAGGATGGCTGCGCGTCAAACAACCCGACTTCAAACGAGCCCGGGTTCGTGAACAGGTATTCAGATCCGGCCGCCTTGGCTTGCGCCATGATCAGTTCACCGCCGGTGCCAGTGATCGTCGTCGAGCCGGGAACAGGCAGACCTTTGCCCGCATCCTCCGAAGCTTGTAGCGGCTCCACAATCTTCTGGGCCGCAGCCATACCGATTCCGAGCCCGCTGAGTTTCTGCATCAGACCGCGACGCGAAAGGCTCTGCTCGACAAATCGCTGCACGAGATGTTGCATCGATTACCTCCTGACATTTCGGCCATGGTACACCGTCGGGGTCAGCCCGGCAAGCGCGTGGCGCGGTGTGGCGCGGTGTGTGCATCGATCTGCGTTTGGTTTGCATACGGAGACATCGCATGCAATCATCAGGAAGATTGATTCGCGAACGGACGGCGGCGAGCAAACGCGATCGGCCCAACGGACGATACGAAGGCGGGAGTCTGTCGGAGGCCGCCTATCACATCATCCGTGACCGGATTCTCAAAGGCGAATTGGCGTTGGGCGCAGCGCTGTCGAGGCGGAAGCTGGCGGCCGAATTGGGAATGAGCCTGCTGCCGGTTGCCGAGGCGCTCCAGCGGCTCGAGCGCGACGGACTCGCGGAGAGCAGGCCCCGCGTCGGGACACGCGTTTACCAACCCGCAGCGGATGACATCTGGGAGCGGTTCGAAGTGAGGGAAGCGCTCGAATGCCAGGCGGCAAGGTTGTTTGCGGAAAAGGCGAGCGGGCGGGAGAAGCTGGAACTGCGAGAGATGGCCGCGAAGATGGACGCGATGTACAAGCGCCGGGCCAAGGGCGAGAATGCGCCGGACTTCCTGTTCGAAGTGCAGAACTATCTTGCGCTTTTCCATCTCCGGATTGCCGAGTGCACCGGCTGCCGCGCGCTGCGCCAGACGATTGAGAAAAACAATCTGCTGATCTTCACCTGGCTCTCGGACGCCGCCGCGCACCAGCCGGCGCTGCCGGACCGGCATCACAGCATCCTGGTGGAAGCGCTCAGCCAGGG
>JBOGMR010000222.1:0-4347 GCA_050746825.1 Bryobacteraceae bacterium
GGATTGTTATAGGTTACGGCAACAACATCCGGCAAGCGCCGCTTCTGGCGGGTCTTCGAGTCCCAGATCCAGACTCGATTCATTCCGTCGCTGTCCGAATGGAATGCCAGATAGCGGCCGTCCGGCGACCATGATGGCGCCCAGCTGTTGCCCGCGCCTCCGGTCAAGTTGGAGGAGTTTTCGGATCCAACGCTGCGAAGCCAAACGTCGCTGCCGATACCGAAATAGTGAACGCCAGTTAGCGTGAATCGCGCGGATCCGGTACGATTCGCTCCCTGCCGCCTGCTTTCGTCGACCAAGCTGTAAGCGACGCTCTCCCCGTCGGGTGAAACGGCGAGCGGAGTGTACTGGGCAAAACTACGGGCGCGGAGTGCGTCCTCGACTCGGAGAGGAATGACGAGGCCCGCACCCCACGCAACCGATAGCCAGCCAAGCAGCAGTGGCCCGACAGACGCGCGCTTAAACCAGTGCGGTTTGCCCAAGAGCAGCGAAGCCATCGTCAGAACTGAAGTTTCAGCACGAGTTGCAGCGATCGCGGCCCGCCCACTTGATACAAAGGCGAAAAACCGCCGGAGGAGCCACCCGCGCCCAGGCTTCTGTTCCACATCTGCGTCGACATACCGAAGAGCGGACTGTTCAAGGTGACAAGCGGGTCTCCGAAGTTCGGATGGTTGAGCGCATTGAAGCATTCTGCCCGAAACAGCAGGGCCAGCCGCTCAGTGAGCGGAAACTTCCGTCCGACACTGGCATTGATCTGGGCCAGAGGGAAACCTCGCAGTGCGTTGCGGCCTAGCGTTCCCTGCCTGGGATCGGTGACGGCAACGAATGCCGCTCGATTCAAGCGCTTTCCACCTGCGACCAGAGGGTCGTTCAAATACAGCGGCTGAGCCGAGACCAAATCCGGCCGCGAGTTGATGTAGCCAAACGTAGACAAGCGTAATGCCGCGATATCAACGGGTGAGGCGGAGCGTGCTGTAAGTAGAAGGTCCGCCGACCAGTTGCGCAGCAGTATCGAAAGCGCCGTGTTGCTCACGTGTACCACGGGCGCCCAGGTGACAGCGCCGGTCAGAGTATGGCGGATGTCAAAGTCCGACGAACCGCGGTCCAGTCGGACTGGAACACGCGTGGTGGGTGTGCTGAACGTGAAATCGCTCGAGGCTTCGTCAATGGAATGTCCCCACGTATACGATGCGATCCCCTGCACGCCTCGGCTCAGCCTTCGCTGAAACTGCAGCTGAAGAGAATGATAGTCGGATGTGGCGGCGTTCCTCAAAGTCGTTACCAAGGGGAAGTTCATATTCACGTTGATCTGCTCTGTACGCAGAAGACGTCGGCCCACCGCGGCCACATACGACAGAGTGAGAGACTGCCTGGCGCCGAGGGTCTGCTCGATGCTGACGTTCCACTGATGCGTGTAGGGTAGCTTTAATTCCGGTTCAAACCCGTAGGTGGAAGGAAGCGGAGGCTGAAGGCTGAACGGCGGTGGCGTAAGCAGCGCGGGATCGATCGGGAATAACGGGTTAGTGATGCGAGCGTTCCGTGTGTAGGGGAACGCATAGACGAGGTCGCCCGCCGCGCCAACTCCCAAGTCAAAAAACACGCCGAAGCCCCCTCTGAGGACTGTCTGACTGCCGGCGCGGTCGCGAAGCAGGTATGCGGCACCGACTCGCGGCGCGACGTTGGCGTACGCTGTCGCCCAGAGCGGTCCTCCGCCGAGGCGGGAGTTTGACGGGTTATCAAAGTCCTTCACGGAGTAAAGTTCTTTTCCGTTCGTGGCGCTTGGCGGTGGATTCACTTCCCAGCGTAGACCCCAGGTCAACGTGAGCCGCGGATGGATTTTCCAAGTGTCTTGGCCGTATGCGGAGAAATTCGTGAATCGCAATGAAAGTGGATCGTTGGCACGAAAGCTGGCAAGCGAAGCGCGGCCCGCTAGAGCATCGGCCGTCGCTAGGCTCGGGAAGGAGACGGCCAAGTCGTATGCTCGGGGCCGAAAGTTTGGCGACAGCCTTCGGTAGTCTACCCCAAATTTCAATTGATGCGTTCCGGCGATCATGGAGATGTTATCCACGATGTTGATCTGGCGCTGAGAATTGTTGACGCTGGGACCGGAGGAAAGTAGCGGCGTACCGGGAAAAAACGCATAGAAGAAAGCCTTCCCGGCAGGAACCGACGGCGGAAGATAAGCCGACCGATCGTAGGGGACGGCCCCGCCAAAATCATCGATTTCGATGACCGACGACGATTCGGCGGTGCTGATGTTGACGCGGACGTCGTTGTTTACGCGCGGTGAGATCACCTGTATCGACCCGAGTGTCACTGCACGGTGCTGGAATTCGGCGTTGGTGATGTTGTTCAGACTCGGCGCGCCGCCGCGCTGGGCCACACTGGACGGCGAGTAGCTGAACCTTCCGTTCAAGGAAATCTTCCCATTAAGGGTGTGATCGACGCGAACGCTGGCTGCGTCGAGATCGGTTTTGTTGGAGAAGCTTGAAGCAAACCGCGCGAGGCCGTCGGCCAGGTTCTCGCGATTCGGTATAGGAAAACCGTTCAGAATGGGTAGAATCCTGGGTGACGCCACTCGTCGGGTTTCGAGCGATGGCACACTGATCGTCGCCGTTTGAGGTTGCGTCAGTCGCAATCCTTCATATGATCCGAAAAAGAATGTTCGATTGTGAACTATCGGGCCGCCCAAGACTCCACCAAAGTTGTTCTGTCGCAGCGGGGCTCGCGCCAAGCGGTCGCGATTTGCGAACCAGTCGTTCGCATCCAGCGCATCGTTCCGAAAGTAGTCGAATGCCGATCCATGAAAATCATTGGATCCCGAGCGCGTCACGATTGAGATCTGACCGCCCGGGGTACGGCCGAATTCCGGCGCGTAAGTCGAGGTCTGTATCCGAAATTCCTGCATCGCTTCGGTCGAAACCAGCGGCGCGGTGCTTCCGCTGGCTGACAGTCCGGGAAGCGATCCGGAACCGGACTGTCCCAGCCCCAAGCCGGCCGGAACCGAGACGTTGGCGCTGACGCCGTCAACCATAAAGTAATTCGCGTTCGCCCTCTGCCCGTTGATGCTGAATTGCCCCTGGTTATTGAAATTTGATTTCGTGATCACTACACCCGGTGAGAGCGCAATCAAAGTCTGAAAACTGCGCCCGTTTAAGGGGATGTTCTCGACGAATTGTCGATCGATCACCGTGCCGACCGCGGCTGAGTCGAAATGCAGGATCGATACCCCCGCCTCCACTGTCACGCTTTCCGCTACCGACCCGAGTTGCAGAGCGAAGTTGATCCCGACAACGTCCTGCACACGCAGCTCGACATCCGGTTTTACGATGACCTTAAAGCCTTGCTTAGCGACGAAGACGCGATACATGCCGGGTGGCAGGTTCGTTACCTGAAAGAGTCCTTCTCCATTTGAGTACCCAGAGTATTTCTGGTTTGTCTCAACGTGCATCGCCTCGATCCTGGCGTCAACCACGACTGCGCCATTCGGATCGGTCACCCGACCGGTCAGGGTCGCTGTTGGACTCGCAGCAACAGTGCCCAGCAACAGCATATAAGTACAGCAAAGCGCGAACCTGGATCTCATCGATACCTCCCTAACGCCGAACAGTCAGATCTCAAAACGCCCGAGCTCGGTCGTCGCACGAGCCAGGCATTTGGACCTGTCTGTCGGCCAGAGCGGCTGGAAATCCAAAATTGCAAGACAGGGATGCACTTGTGACTTTCCCCCGGTAGCGGCATATGAGGTATACGGGGGAGATGATGTGGTTGTACCGTCGTAGTCGCGTGGACAGTTCGAAGTCCCGGAGTCGTCGATCCATACCTTCGAATCGGTGATCCATTCGAATAGGTATTCGCACGCCTGTTACGATCACTCGGCAGCCTCAGTGGTGTTCATCTTTCGTGAGAGCAGATGCAAATCCGGACAACAATGCCTCCAAGCTGTTTATTCTGAAGACCAAGAAGCCTCGACTCGATCTCGGCGATCGCTGAATGTAGATGATTTTGTAACCGAAGGAACGCGACGGTTCAACAGAAAGCAATACGTTAGGTGCGCTAAGTTGTTGATTCTACTGGTAGAACATTCTGACTTTTAATCAGATGGCCGCGGGTTCGAGTCCCGCCCGGCTCACCATACTCAGACAAGCCCTTAGCAGTCAATGGCGGTTTCGGGCGCTCCTCAACACTTGTTGGAATCTGATGCGGCACTTTGGCCGCCGAGGCGTTTTGGGTCCTCGGGACAATCAGTGGGTGGGATGACGGCAAAACGATCTCGGCTGAGGCTGATCGGATGATGAACGATCGGAGGTACTGCCCAGACCCCTCGACAACCGAGAGGGTTATCAG
>JBOGMR010000223.1:0-3381 GCA_050746825.1 Bryobacteraceae bacterium
ACACGGCGACAAACAGAGCCGCTTGCCACACTTGGCCGGCGCTGGCGTTATAGATGGGCACGGTGTCGCCGGCATAGTCGACAAACAGTTTCTCGCCGGCCCGGTGTTCGTGCCGCAACACCAATTCCTGGCGCCGCAGCCAGCTCCGGTAGAGATCGCAGTAGCGGCTGTAACGATCGCCGTCCGGGTTCTGGTCGCGGTACTCTTCCCAGAGCAGTTGCAAGGTCACGTGCTGATTGGTTTGCGATGCCGTCCCAGCCAAGGCACGCATCAAAACGCGGTGCAAATGGCGCAAACCTGATTGAACGTGTCCGCCGCCCTCGGTCTGGCATCCGGGCCGCTCGTCGGCGGGCGGTCTGGAGCATTTCTTACGGGGCGCTTCGAGTCGTGCGGTTAACCGCTGCGTGATAACGATAACCCCAGCAACAAACAAATAGCGCGCTACCCACGCAATGCTTCGCACGACCCTGTGATACGATTCGGCCATGCGCGTGATCAGGCTCTGTTTGCTTCTCGCCACGCTGCCTTTCTGTGTGCGCGGCGCGAAGACGCTCGACATTTATTTCATCGATGTGGAAGGCGGCCAGTCGACGTTGGTGGTATCGCCGTCCGGCCAGGCGCTGTTGATCGACGCAGGGTTCGCCGGCAACGGCGGACGCGACGCGGACCGGATCGCTGCCGCGGCGTCGAAAGCGGGAGTCAAGCAGATCGACTACCTGGCGATCACTCACTATCACGGGGACCACGTGGGCGGCGTTCCGGAAGTTGCCGGGAAGCTGCCGATCAAGCGGTTCATCGATCATGGCGAGAGCGTCGACAAACCGTCGGACCTGATGGCCGCGTACACTCGCACTCGCGACAAGGGTGAGCACATCGTTGCCAAGCCCGGACTGAGGATACCGCTCAAGGGTGTCGACATCACGGTGGTTGCCGCGGCCGGTGCGCCACTGCTGAAACCGCTCAAGGGAGCGGGTGGCGCGAACCCGCTGTGCGCGTCCGCGAAGCAGGCGAGCACCGACAGGTCGGAGAACTCGCAGTCGGTCGGCGTGGTGATGGAGTTCGGCAAGTTTCGCTTTCTCGATTTGGGGGACCTGACCGCCGACAGGGAGATCGAGCTGGCCTGCCCTGAGAACCGAATCGGCAAGATCGACTTATTTCTGACCAGTCACCATGCCACGCATGCCTCGCCGGCTCCGCTGGTGCATGCGCTGGCGCCTCGCGTCGCGATCATGAATAACGGCGCGCGCAAGGGCGGGTCGCCCGCGGGCTGGCAGGTGGTGCGCAACTCGCCGGGACTCGAAGATTTCTGGCAGCTTCATTATTCGATTGCCGGCGGGAAGGAAAATAACAGCGCCGAGCCGCTCATTGCAAATCCCGAGGAGAGCTGCAAAGGAGACTGGATCAAGGTGTCGGCGCAGTCGAACGGGGAATTCACGGTGACTAACGGGCGAACGGGATTCGCCAAGGTGTACCGGCCGAAGAAGTGACGGTGTTGGCGCACGGACCGGGGATTTTTTTCATAGGTTCGATGCGGGAGTCCATCGTCTGGCGGCGCCACGCTCCGAGGAACTTCGCGGCTCAGGCGGGTGAGTTGTAATCCCAAAGTTCCTGAAAGGCTTCCTTGAGAAGGTAAGCGCGGAGGGTCTTCAGGTTATGCCGGAGCAAGTCGCGTAGGCGGAAGCGCCGTTCGAAAGCAACACTTTTTCACCGCACGCCTATTGTGACCTGATTGCTCGGCCGGTCTTGTACCAACCTGTGGACGTTCAGGTCGAAATACCAAGGCATGCGGTCCGAGGCGGCGCCGGTGCTGGGTTCGCGTCCAGGGATTTACACTGTTGACGGGTCGGGCCAGGGACCGGGCACAATTCTGAATGAGGCGAAGTCGACCCTGCGATCGAGGACGGTGAAATCCTCAGTGACATTTTGCCCAGGCCCAGTTTGCCACGTTTCAGCAGTGTTTGAACGATAGTAATGAAGACGAGAGCTGGCCGACCGGCAAAGTGAAGTTTTGTACGCCGGAGGGGCGCCCGGTTCAGTGGCAGCAGACGGCTCCAGGTCAACGTTCGAGTGCCTCCAAATGTGCGAGGGGCAATGCTGTTGTATTCATCTTGTCGATCGGCTCTCAATCGGTGCTCGGCATGACAATCGCTCTGCGTTGATGTGCACCCGGTGCGCGCGAGCGCGTCGGGACCGCTCCATTCCATAAAATGAAGGATCAGCTTGCGGGCCGTGGTTCGGTGTGGGTGCGCACGCCGCCAATCACCGCTCTGGCGAAGGCTTCGAACAACCGGTCCGACTCGGCGGATTTCCCCACCAGGTCTTCCGGATGCCACTGCACCGCTACCGCAAAGCGCCGGTCCGGCCGCTCGAGTCCCTCCACATGGCCATCGGTCGACGTCGCCGAAACCTGCAGTCCCGCGCCGAGCCGATCCACCACCTGATGATGACGGGAATTCACCGGATGCAACCCGGGTTCGAGAATCTCGGCCAGTTTCGTTCCCGCCTCTACCTCGACGTCGTGCACCAGCGGGGCGCCCGGCGATCGATGCCCTTCGATGTGCTGATGCAGGCTTCCGCCATGTACAACGTTGAACAGTTGCAGGCCGCGGCAGATGCCGAGCACCGGCAGGTCCTTCTCGAGCGCTGCCATGAGGTATTCGGCCTCCATCGCGTCACGCTTCTGGTCGGGAGTCTCCGCCGCAGGATGCATCGGCTGCCCGTATAGCGTCGGGTCGAGGTCCGGGCCGCCAGTGATCATGAGACCATCGAGCGCATCGAGTTCCGTTCGGTTTCCGGTAGAGATCAGCACCGGCTCGAGCCCGGCCTGCCGCACGGCCTCGGCATAGGGTCCGACCTTCTTCGGATTGCCAAACGTGATACCGACGCGCTTCACTGCCGCTCTCGCTTAAAGGGCTTCGGCAGGCGGAGCGTCAGAAATGTGATCGCGCTCATCAGCAGACCGGGATAGTAACGCCCTTGGGAAACCGATATGCCGACCGCTCCGATGATCCAGATGCTGGCGGCGGTGGCCGTGCCGTGGACGCCCATGTTGTCTTTCAGGATCGCCCCGCCGCCGATAAATCCGATACCCGTCATCACGCCCTCCATCAGGCGCGCGGCGACTTCGGAGCCCGCCAGGCTCTCGCCCGCCGGCATGTACCCGCAACTGGCGCCGGTCACGAGCGGGAACGTGCGAATCCCCGCCGTGCGAGCATCCCATTCACGCTCCCACCCTACCGGCAGCGCCATCAGATAGCAAGCGGCAATCTTCATCATCATTGGCTGGACGTGACTCCAATCAAGATTGGGGAACTCCATCCTTCATGTATTGTAAAGCGAAAGGATGCGCGAGCCGCCGGGGCAATGTCTGACAGGTGCGTT
>JBOGMR010000224.1:0-6855 GCA_050746825.1 Bryobacteraceae bacterium
TGCGTGCCGGAAGAACGCGCGATGCTTTTCGCCGAAGTTCCAGTCGAATTTGAGAATCAGGTTGTAAAACTTGTCCTGGGCGGCGTACTCGGGGAACAGCCGGTTGGTGTTCGAGTAACGCACACCGGGTGTGACGGCGTTCGGCAAAGGCATGTACGATGTGACGGCCTTCGCCACCGGGTGGATGCGGCTTTCCGGGATCCGGTTGCCGGCGAAAGGCGTACGCACCGGATCGCCCGCGGCGTTGGTGGCGGCGTTGATGGGATCGTAGATCGTGATGGCTTGACCCTGCGAAGTCACCAGTCTGCTGAAATCGCCGTTGCGCATTTCCGGTTCAGGGTAGGACGCGCGCAGAAACTGCGGCCAATCCTCCCGGTAGTTTTCGAAGCTTCCGAGATAGAAGAGCTTTACCTTGCCGTCACGCTTCAGAAGACGCGGCAGGTACACGGGACCTTCGAGCTGGAAGCCGTACTGATCGAGCGTGTGAGCCGGCCTTTGCGCGCCGACCGCGTTGTTTTGAAACGCATTCGCGTCCAGGAACTTGCGGCGCATGAATTCCCAGCCCGTCGCGTGGAAACTGTTGGTGCCGCTCTTGAGAATGACGTTGAACACGCCGCCGCCCGTCTTGCCATAAGAGGCGTCGTACGAGTTCTGTTGCACGCTGAACTCCTGCACGGCGTCGACGATCGGCACATAAGCGATGTTGTTGCCACCCGCCTGCCCGTTGTTGGGCGCGCCGTCCATCATGAATTCGTTGTTCGACTGGCGCCCGCCGTTGACGGACCACTCGGCGATCGCGCCATTGTCGAAGGGCCGCTGCCAGATGGCGGCGCCGCGGAACGTCACGCCCGACATCATGGCGCCCAGCATGAACGGGTTGCGCGCGTTCAGCGGCAGTTCGGCCACCTGAGTGGTATTGACGATGCCCGCGCGCGAGGCGGTTTGCGTCTCGAGCAGCGCGGCTTCCGCAACGACATTGACCGACTCGGTCACCTGGCCGACTTCCAGGTGCACATCGATACCGGCAATCTGGCCGACTTGCAGCGTGACGTTCTCACGCACGAACTGCTTGAAGCCGTCCGCGTTCACGGTCACCCGATAGGCGCCCGGCCGCAGGAACGGAATCACGTACGAGCCCGACGCTTCGGTCTTGCCATTGGTCGTTTCGTTATTCGCGAGATTGACCGCCTGTACTCTGGCGTTCGGTACGGCACTGCCGCTCGCATCGAAAATATGACCTGAGATGGTGGCGCGGAATTCTTGCGCAACCGCGGGCGCCGTCAGCATCATGCCGAGCGCCAAAGCGACAGAACTGAGTCGTTTCATCATGGAAGCCTCGCCTATAGACATTTCTAGTGGTTACACTAACCCCGGCATTGGGTGGATAGTATCACAACCCGCCAGGCTTGTCTACTGTAAGCGCGTACTATATGCTTACTAAGGCTTTTCCCCGCAATTTTTAGCGTTACAGGTGTTAAAATCGGCCTGGGTTATCGCGCTGACGCGGAGCCCTGCCGAAGATGCCGCGCGGCCTCGGCGGACCGGCCCAGCCGGGTGTAGATTCTCCCCAGCAGCAGGTGTGCGGAAGCGGTAGTGGAGTCGAGGGCGACGGCGCGTTCGAGGTGCGTCACGGCGGATTCCCGCCGATCGAGTAGAACCAGCGCCCGGCCCGCTTCGAGATGGGCGCGCGCCGAGCCTGGTGCATCTGCCACGGCCGCCTGGAGGTGAGGAAGCGCTTCTTCCGGCCGCCCTTGACGAAGGAGGGACACGCCGTAATCGACTCGCGGGTCTTCACCCTTCCGGCGGTAGACCCGGATGGCCGTGCGAAATTCGCCCTCCGCTTCGCCCCAGCGTCCAAGGCCGTCGAGCGACAACGCGGTGACACGGTGCGCGCGCGGGTCGCCGCGGGCAGTCTTGCGGAGCACGCTCACGGCCTCGTCAAAGCGATTCAGCAGGTAGAGGATTCGTCCGTGGTAGAAGCAGGCGTCTTCCAGCGACGGCGCCAGTTCGCAGGCCTTGCGGAACGCGGGCTCGGCCAACGGGTGATCGCCCATGGCCGCATGCGCGACGCCCAGAGCCTTCCAGGCCGGGGCATGCGACGCCCGCATCCGGATCGACTCTTCCAAGCTGACGACTGCTGCCTCGTGCTTGCCCTGCTCGATGTGCTTGAGACCAGTCTGATAGAGTTGCTCGGCTGTATCGGCCGCGGCGGCGGAGAAGACGGCCGCGAGCAGCAGTGCCGCCCGTCGGGATGGTTTGGTTCGGGATGCCTTAGTGCTGTCCGCCATTGTTGCGCCGCAGAAACTCCCCGATGGCGCTCACGAGCTTGTCGATGCGGTCGTCGGTTTGCATGAAGCGCTCTTGCGTGCGGATCTGCGCTTCAGCAAGCGTCGCCATCACGTCGTCCAGGCGGGCGATGTTCTGCGTGTTGGCCTCGGCAATGCGCATGATCGCTTCGGTGCGCTCCATCATGCGCGCGTGCTCCATCTCATTCCTGCCTTGCTGCTGCAGCAGAAACTCGATCGTCTTCTCTACATCCATAGTTTTATGATAACGGTAAAGTCGGCCCTGTAAAGAGCTAATCTACATGTACATACCGCCATTCACAGCCAGAATATGTCCGGTGATGTAGGCGGCTTCGTCGCTTGCCAGAAAGCGCACCGCAGCGGCGACGTCTTCGGGTTTGCCGAGCCGCTTGAGCGGGATCGCCGCCAGCATCTTCGCCTTCAACTCGGCGGGAAGGCCGCTGGTCATGTCGGTGTCGATGAACCCTGGCGCGACGGCATTCACTGTAATGCTGCGGCTGGCCATCTCCTGAGCAAGCGACTTCGTCAGCCCGATGAGTCCCGCCTTCGAGGCCACATAGTTGGCCTGTCCGGGATTGCCAGCCTCGCCAACTACGGACGTGATATTGATGACGCGGCCCCAGCGCTCGCGCATCATCGCGGGCAGCACCTGCTGGATCGCCGTGAAGGCGCCGGTGAGATTCGTGCGAAGCACCGCATCCCAGTCGTCCGGCTTCATGCGGACCGCGAGGCCGTCGCGCGTGATGCCCGCATTGTTGACGAGGATGTCGATCCGGCCGAACTCTTTCGCGACGGCGCCAAACGCGGCCTTGATCGACTCATGGGAGGCCATGTCGAGCTCGACCACGAAGGCGTTCCCCGAACGCTCGCGAATCAGCGCGGCGACCTCTTCGAGGCGATCGCGCTGCCGCGCCGCAAGCGCGACGCGGGCTCCGGCTTCGGAGAGCGCGAGCGCGCAGGCCCTACCGATTCCGCGGCTGGCGCCCGTTACAAGTGCGATTCGGCTGTCCATGGTTCAAGAAAAACAAAAACGGCTGCAAGCGGTCAAGCTTGCAGCCGTTGGTGAGGAGTTGGTCGAGAAACTTAGCTGACCTTGCGGCGCAGCAGGCCGAGCCCGAGAAGACCGGCGCCGAAGAGAAACATGCTGGCCGGCTCAGGGATGTTCGACGTGTCCGTCAAACCGTACCAGTTCGTGATGTCACTCTGAGTCACCGTACCTTCAAGAGCGGATGTCAGAGACAGTTCATCAGTCATGCTAAATGATGTGACGCTGGGACTAATAGGTGCGTCGCCCGAGGCACCACCGTTAAGATTCACAACACTGACACTGACTGGTGGGGGACAGCAGTCCAAGGTCTTAGTTGATGTAGCATTGCCTCCAGCCGATGTGTCTGCCGTGATCGCGAGACTGACAAAGTCGAACTCAAACGGCGAGGCTGCGGTTGCGGTGTAGCCAAAAAATGCACTCCCTGAACTTGTCGTAGTCCATGCGGCGCTGAAGGTGAAACCGTAGAGTCCAAGACCTCCGTTATTCACGGTGACAGTGACACCGGTATCCGCCCCAACGCCCAGACCAGGAGTGTAGCTGAAGTTGCTGAAAGTGATGGCATCGAGCTCACCACCAATACCGAGTGTACAGGTGAAACCCCCTGCCGTGTACGTGTCATACGTGACCGCAGTAGGACAAACAGCGCCAAACATCGCGACGCTGCTGCCTACCAGGAGCGCCAAAGTCCTTAAAGTTCTCATCCGTTTTCCTCCGACAGGTGAAACTTTCTAGAATTGCAAACAAACACTTCCAGTCCGAGTGAGCATACACCGGACGATGACCAACTCTAGAAGTGTACAGCAGGACGCGGACGCTTGCAAGGGGGGAAGCCGGTATTTTTAGCGATCTGGGCATAAAACCATGTACCAGCGGCTTACGCTAAGTCCTGGGGTACGAAGTCGTCAAATTATAACCCACTTTAAAGAGGTGGCTTAATCTGAAGGTCTCAAACCTGGGTCGGTTTCCAGGAACGTCCACCCTTCTCCACGACCTTCGCTACGCCGCCCGAACGCTGCTCAGGTCTCCCGGCTTCTCCATAGTCGTAGTCATTGTCTTGGCCCTCGGTATCGGCGCGAACAGCGCTATCTTCAGCGTGGTCAATGCGGTCCTGCTGAGGCCGCTCCCCTATCAGGCCTCTTCGAAGCGCTGACTGTTTCCCGCTTCCACAACGCGACGCTGACCGGCGCCGAAGGACCCGAGAACGTGTTTGGCGGGCGCGTCTCGAGCGACTGTTTCGCTCGGCAGCCGGCCTGCCACCGCGCAAGGCGCGGATCCGAACGGCAAAGACGGTCTTGGCGACACACCGCTTCACTGGGCCAAGCGGCGCGGCAACGCCGTGATCGTCGAGCTGCTCAAGAGCAAAGGTGCGGAAGCCCCATCGCTCCGCGACAAGATATACGCCGCTCCAAGCGGCGTCCCCGACGCTCGTACGGCCGTCGAGAGGAGTGTCACGCTGCTGCAGAAGGTGGGTCAGCCCGTCGTCAAGAAGTTTGCGTGCATCTCCTGCCACAACCAGACACTGCCGGCGATGGCCGCCGCGATGGCGCGCGCGAGAGGTCTCAAGCTCGACGAAACCGCTGCGGCGCTGAACATCAAGACCATCCTCTAAGTGTGGCGCCCGGAGGCCGACACCATGCTGCAGAACCAAGCGCATCCGGGAGACGAGCTCACAGCCTCGTACATTCTGATGGGACTCGCGGCGGAGAAGCATCCCGCCGACAAAGTGACCGCCGGCATTGTGAACCTCATCGCGGGGCGGCAGCTTGCGGACGGACACTGGTTCGAGCGGTTCTCTCGTCCTCCGATGGAGTACAGCGACATCAGCGTGACGGCTCTGAGCGTGAGATCGCTGACACTGTATCCGCCGAAGGGCCGCCGCGAGGAACTGGAGCGTCGCGTCGAGCGCGCAAGAAAATGGCTGATCGCGGCCAGGCCGCAGGCGCCGGGAGCAATCGAGGAGCTATCGATGCGCCTGCTCGGCCTGAAGTGGTCCGGCGCCCACGCGACGCGATCGAGGAAGCGGCACGCGAGCTTCGGAAGATGCAGCGTCCGGACGGCGGCTGGGCGCAGCTTCCAACCCTCGCGAGCGACTCCTACGCGACCGGCGAGGCGCTGATCGCATTGCACGCTGATCGCATTGCACGAAGGAGCCGGAGCGCCAGTTTCGAATGCGGTCTACAAGCGCGGTGTCGAGTTCCTGCTCCGCACGCAGTACGAAGACGGATCGTGGTACGTGAAGAGCCGCGCTTATCCGCTGCAACCGTACTTCGAAAGTGGATTCCCGTACGAGCACGACCAGTGGATATCCGCCGCCGGCACGAGCTGGGCCGCGATGGCCCTGGCCCATGCGTTGCCCGCGCGCGATTGATCTGAATGGGCGGGCGGGCCAGCCCGCAGCCGGCGGAATCACTTCAGCCGAACGCAGATGCCGTGCGGATCGCTCTCTTCACTGCCGTCCGCAGGGTTGCGGAATGCGGTAGGCAGGATGCTCATCAGGTTCCCATACGCGCCACCGTGAGAGATCTCGACTATGCCCAGACCTGGGCTGATGCCCACCGACGCGTGCGCACCGGTCTGCGGTTTCGGTCCGCGCAGCGCCACGTAAATCCGATCGCCGCGAGGAGACAGGGCAACAAGGTCGGGGGTAGGATCCGCGCTCAATCCTGTGGCCCTCAGATCAACAGTGGACATATGGCGAAAGCTGGGTAAACGATACACTTCAGCAACATTGGCCAAGCGATCGAACTGCCATAGATAATGACCGCCGGCGGTTACCGTCATTCCATGGGAATCCCGGTCGGGAGATGCGTTGCCCGCAACGTGGCGAGGAAGGTTGCCCTCGAAGTTTGCGGGCAGAAAAGCCGGCGCCGGCGGAAACTGATCTCTGATTTGATAGACGTTGAACTCGGACGGATTTGTCGTAAGCGTTCCGGCGCCCCCGTTTAGAAAAACGGTCTTCCCTACCTGTGCACCTCCGCAGCCATCTCTCCCCATGAACAAGTTGCCGTACTCACCGACGATCGCCATCGGAGTCGAAGTGGGATCCACAACGAACAGACCTCCTCCGCGCAGCGTCACGAAGGCCTTGTTGTCCGCGCTGATCACCGGGCAGATCGGCGCGTTGTCCGGACGATTATGCGCGCCGAAGTATCCAGGCATCAGATCGCTCATCGGCGTAGCAGATTGGCATGGCATGCCGCCCGGCGTGCGGCAGGTGGCGAGGTTAAGGGTCGCCGGCGTATCGTGCCGGAACGTATTTGCTTCGGGATCGTACACGATGCGCTCCAGCAACTTGCCATTCTGATTGGCTACAATCAGCGCTCTGCCGTCGACCGTCCAAAACGCGGCATGCGCCTGCCTGGCGCCCGCATCTCCCGCACTCATTCGAAACAACGCTCGTGCCTGTTTGGTTTTTCCATCGATGATTGCCACATGCCCGCTGGCCACGAAGGCAAGCGCCACGAATTCGTGGTTGGGATCGGACACAAGCATGTGCGGACG
>JBOGMR010000225.1:0-6738 GCA_050746825.1 Bryobacteraceae bacterium
CTGCGTTCCCGCGCACTTCGAGTGCCTCGATGGCGAGCAGCAACAGTTCTTCATCAGATCGGGTCGCCGTCAGCAACGGGCGCAGCGCGGCGAGCGCTTCGGTGGGCTTGTCGAGGCCCAGGTATTCGGCCGCAAGAAGCTTCGCGCAGTCCAGGTGCGCCGGATTCAATCGACGCGCGGCCTCCAACTGCTCCACCGCTTCGGCCGCGCGTCCGAGGCTGACCAGCGAAGCTCCCAGCAGGAACCGCGCCTCAAACCATCGTGGACGCTGCTTCACCGCATCGCGCAACAGACTTTCCGCCGCGTCGAAGCGTTGTCCGGAAAAGTGATTGACGGCCTGGCGGTAAAGGCTCTCCGGCGTCTCGGCGCTCGCGGCTGCAACAGCCATCAACGCTAAGATCGCGGCTCTCTCCCTCATGCCCGGAGAGCCCGGTCAGAACGTGATCTTGAAGGCAAGCTGCATTCTCCGGGGCGAGTTTCCCTGGCCTCGTATATCGCCGAAGGTCGCAGCGGTCACCGTGTTATTCGCACCACCCCAGCGAACGCGATTAAGCACGTTGAACGCCTCGCCGCGGAGCGACAGTCTCACTCGCTCGCTGATCGGAATGTTCTTGGCCAGGCTGACATTCTCGTTCAGGTTCCAGGGCGTGCGGAGTTTGGGATTGTTGCGCGTCGAGTTGCCGAGATCGGAATTCAGACGGTCGGTCGAAATCCCCTGGCCGAACGCGTTCCGGTCGTACCACTTATCCACGAAGGGATCGAACTTTTCGCCGGCGGTTCGCGCGCGCCAGTTCTCATAGGACGTGATGAAGACGCGGCTGCCCGTTCCGATCGGGTTGAAACCGGAATTCACCACGTCCGGCGTGCCCGACTCGTAACTGAGGAAGCCGGCGACAGTCCAATCACCCAACACGGAGTTACCGATACGGCCGAGATTGAACGGCTTGGATTTACCCACCGGAAGATCATAAGTGAACGCAACCCGCGTGACGTGCGTTTGGTCCACGCTGGCGAGCGTCTTCTCCAGCCTCTTGTTGTAGTGATCCAGCGCGCCATTGCCGCCGATCTGGGCCGTATCGGCGGAGGAGAACATCTTCGAGAAGACATAAGAAGCAAGCAGCGTCACGCCGTTGCTGTACCGTTTGTCCAGCTTCAATGTCAAGGCATGATACGTCGAGTTGCCTGCACGCTCGCCGACCGAGGACGGCTGGCCGCCGTTAGTGAGGATATTCGAATATTGCGGGAAGGGCGTCAGCGCCCGCTGCACAGTGTGCGCGCTGGACGATCCGAACCCGGGATACGGGATGGGGATGCCGGCGGCTCGCGCTCCCGCGGAGTTAATGTTGCTACGCAGCAAAGTGATTCCATACTGCCCGATGTACTTCGGATCGATCTGGTTAATCCGGTTGAGATTGGACGCGAGGTAGGTCCCCTTGGTGCCGGTATACGCGGTGGTCAGCACGGTCGAGCTGGTGAGCTCGTGCTGAATGTCCAGATTCCACGTGTAGAACTCCGAAGGACGCCCGGAGTCGCTGCGCTGCCAGAAGTGAACATCACGGTCGTTGGCGAGAGTCGGGTCGATGAACGGCGGCTTCTGGTAGGCCGGGAACCCGCGGTCCCACTGGAGCATGTCATTGATGCTGTTGTCCTGAGAATTGATCGTGAAATTCAGAATGAACCCGTCGAAGTGCGTGCTGCCGCCGGTGGTCTTCACCGCGGAGAACGACCGGCCGGCGTAGGTGCGAATCACGGTCTTCGGCGTCAACCTGTATGCAAGGCCGAGGCGCGGCGAGATGGCCGCTCCATACGAATCGAACATCGATCCGTTAAAGCGTCCCGGCCCATCGCCGGAGAAAATGACGGCGCCGGAACGTCCGCCGGCCGCCGGGTTCGGCGCCGTCGGATCGAAATTCGAGAACCCGTCGATCTTTCCCGTGCTCAGATCCTCCCAATTGGTCAGACCCGTGTAGGCGCCGCCCCGGATAGGCGGCGTGTATTCATAGCGCAAACCAAGGTTCAGAGTCAGCTGCGGAGTAATCTTCCAGTCATCCTGAACAAACCCGCCCCAGTATTTGTAAATCTGGCGGACATAACGCGGCGTCTCGAGTCCCCACGAACTCGCGTATCCAAGCAGGAACGAAGCGAATCCGTTTCCGGTGTTCTGCGACTGATCTCCGGGAATCGCCGTGGCGAGCTGCGAGAAAGCGTAGCTGCCGTTCGGTCGATGCTGGCCGGCGCCATCCCACCGGTCATGCGCGTGGAAGAAACCCGCCTTGACGACGTGGTTGCCGCGGATCAGAGTAATGTCATTCGTCAAATTGAAATTGCCGCCTGCGTCCAGGCCCCAGCCCGAGCCTTGCCATCCGGTGTATCCGCTGAATGTGACCGGGGCGAGGCCTCGATCCGGACCGGGAAGGTTTGTTAGCCCGAGCTTCTCGCCCCACTTGTCCTCGGGGTTCAATTGACTGAGCGTGGTGAGCGTGCCCTTCTCTCTCTGATAGCTGACCCGAAGGCTGTTGATCACGCGCGCGCTGATGGTACGATCCCAGGACCAGCGCCCGGACGTGTTTCTGCGTGCCCACACCGTGCCGCCGTTGAACGGAACCGGCAGTCCGGGAGGTCCATCGGCGCCGAACGAGTCCGCCCATTTGCCTTTGAGGAAGAGGAACGAGAACCGGTCCTTCGGTGTGATCTGATGATCGATCCGCACGCTGCCCTTGTTCCACGGATTGACGTTCGACCCGCTCTCGCGGATGTAGTTCTGGACCGGATCGATGCTGCGTCCAGTCACGTTCGGAATCAGCTCGGCGGGCCGCAGCGCGATGTACCGGCTCGCCACCTGGCTGAACCGGGTCTTGGGAATCAGGCTTCCCGGAAAGATGTCGCGAACGTAGCCGGCGCCGGACGGGTTCGGTCGCGTCGAACCGGGATCGTAAATGGGGACGCGTACTCCGTTTCTGGTCCAGCCGCTGAAATCGCCATCGTAGTTGGCCGGCGCCGGAATCGTCAGATAGTTGGCGCCGGTTCCGGCGCGATTGCGGAATCCTTGATAGCTGGCGAAGAAGAAGGTGCGGTTGCGCCCGTTGTAGACCTTCGGGATCACCACCGGGCCGCCGGCCGTCCCGCCGAAATCGCTCTGTTTCACAACGGGCGCGCTCGAATTGAAAAACCCGCGCGCGTCGAGCGCATTGTTGCGGAGAAACTCGAATCCATTGCCATGGATCTGATTCGTTCCCGACTTGGTCTCGAACGTGACGGCTCCCATCGCGCGCCCGAACTCGGCTTTCATTCCGCTGCTCTCGACGGTGAACTCGCTGATCGCGTCGATCGGCACCGAGCTGATGGGAGCGCGCTCCTGCTGATACTGCGCCGACGCGCTGGTCAGCGGCAGGCCGTCCATCGCCATCTCCCAGCCCGCTGCTTGTCCGCCGCCGATACGGAAGCCGCCCGCCGTCTTCGTTTCCGGAGCGATCATCGCGAGATTGAAAACGCTGCGGATCGCTCCGTTGACCTGCAACGGCAGGTCCTCGACGAGTTTGGTGCTGACGTTGGTTGCCACGCGGCTCGACTCGGTCTGCAGCGACGACGCCTGCGCCTGCACCATCACCGATTCGTTAACCGACCCCAACTCGAACTTCACGTCCAGCCGGTGCGTGCCTCCTGCGAGCACTTCCATCCGGTCGCGAACGACCTTCTTGAACCCGGGCGCCTCGAACTCCACGCGGTAGACGCCGATTGGCAGAGCCGGCAGTGTGTAGTTCCCGCTGTCGGTTGTGGTTGTGGAAGAAGTGACTCCGGTATCCACATGCTTGGCCGTGATGACGACACCCACTACAGCGGCGCCGGAGGGATCGGAAGCGACTCCCGTGAGCGTCCCGCGATTCAGTTGCGCCACGCACAACAGCGCCGGCGCCAGAAAGAAAACCACTGAGCGAATCAACGCGAACTTGGACATTTGACCTCCTCGGGTTCGAGATTCCCAGGACGGATGACTGGAATTAGATCACACTTTGCCGGGATGCGCAGGCCGGGCCACCGCGCGTGTAACCGTTATCGCCGTTGAAACGCGAGCGGCCTTCGTCGTGAGCTATCATTCTTTCACGATGACGCGTAGCGGCTGCGTCCTTCTCCTCGCTGTCTCCGGGCTGCAGGCCGAGTTGGGCTATGTCGATCCGGCAAAGTGCCGGATGTGCCACCAGGAGATCTTCGATCGCTACGCGAAGACCGCGATGGCGCGGTCACTCTATCGGGCCGAGGCGGCCGGGACGCTGGCGCAGTCGAAGACGTCGCTGTTTCATGCTCTCTCAGGCCGGCGCTTCGCCGTCTACCGCAGCAATGGCGAGATCTACGTCCGCAGGGAGCTGGCGGCGGGAGACGGCGCGATCGAAAAGCGCGTGGATTACATCATCGGCTCGGGTAATCACGCGCGGAGCCTGGTCCATCGCAAGGAGAACGGAAGGCTGCTCGAACTTCCGGTGAGCTGGTATGCCGAGGGCGGCGGGCACTGGGCGATGAGTCCCGGCTACGACCGCGCGGACCATTCCGACTTTCGCCGGGAAGTGCCGGACGCATGCCTGTTCTGTCACAACGGCTATCCGCGCGAAGGCCGGCTGCCCGAGGGCATTGATTGCCAGCGTTGTCACGGGCCAGGGGAAGCGCACGCGTCGCGCGGGGCCCCGATCGTAAACCCGGCGCGGCTCACTCCGCCCCGGCGGCTAGAGGTGTGCATGCAGTGTCATCTCGAGACCTCCGGCCGGTCGATTCCGGATGCGATCCGCCGCTACGATCGCACGCCGTTCGCCTACCGGCCCGGCGAACCGCTCGGCGCGTTCCTGTTGTACTTCGACAGGGCGGACGGAATACGAGACGAGCCGTTTACAGTGAACGGCTCAGCGCGCGGCTTGCGCGAGTCGAAATGTTTTCAGAACAGCGGCGAACGGTTGTTATGCACCACGTGCCACGACCCGCATCAAGGCGGAACGCGCCCGGCGCAGGTCTGCCAGGGCTGTCACCAGACGGCGCATCGCGGCGAGAATCGCGACGCGTGTTTCGATTGTCACATGCCCAAGCGCCGCACCGACGACGCGGTGCACGTCGTGATGACCGATCATCAGATTCGCCGCCGGCCCATGCCCGGCGATCTGCTTGCACCCAAGCGCGAGCGGCATGATCGCTATTCCGGCCCGGTCAAGCTGGCGTACCCGATCACTCCGCCCGACGCCGCGTCCGGGCGACTGTATCTCGCAGTCGCCGCCGCCTCCGCTCAGCCACAGGCCGTCCGCCGGCTGGAAGAAGAATTGCAAAAAGCGAAGCCGGCGCAAGCGCAGTTCTTCGTTGAGGCGGCTCAAGCGTGGCGACGGCTGGGCCGCGCGGGCGACGCTCTGCGGAATCTTGAAGCGGCCATCGAACGCGATCGCGCGCACGCCGCCGCGCGGATTGCGCTGGCCGAAGTCCGGATCGAGATGGGGCAGGCGGATCGCGCCGCGCTGGAGCTGGAGCAGGCGATCCGCCTGTTGCCGGCCGACGCGAATCTTCTTGTCGCGCTCGCCGTCGCCTACAGCCGGTTGAGCCGGTTTCAGGAAGCTCTGCCGGTGCTGGAGAAGTCGTTGCGGCTTGAACCGGACTCGCCGCTGGCTCACCTGAATCGCGGCGTCTGTCTCCAGGCCTTGGGCGACCGCGAGGGCGCGAGGGCTGCCTACAACACCGCGCTTCGGCTGCAGCCGGATCTGGAGCGTGCGCGCGCTTACCTGCGGAGCTTGAAGTGATCCGTCTGGCCCTCGTGCTTGGGTGCCTGGCCGTTTCGTGCAGTAGAAAGCCGTCGCCGCCTTCGTCCTACATCGGCCCGCAGCGCTGCCAGCCGTGTCACGCCGCAATCTTCGCCACCTACCAGAAGGTGGGCATGGCGCGCTCGCTCTACCGGCCTGTTCCGGCCAATGTGATCGAGGATTACGAAACCAACAGCCGCTTGCAGCATCCGCCTTCGGGGCTCCACTATGAAATGCTTCGGCGCGGCGGGCGTTTCTTCCAGCGTCGCTTTGAGAAGGACGCGGCCGGAAACGAAGCCCACGTCTACGAGCGCGAAGCGCACTTCGTCATAGGCTCCGGCAACCACGCGCGCACCTATCTGCATCGCACCCAAGCCGGCGAGCTGATCGAACTGCCGGTCTCGTGGTATCCGCAGGAGAAGCGTTGGGCCATGAGCCCGGGATTCGACCGGGCGGATCATCCCGACTTCCGCCGGCGGATCGACTACGGCTGCATGTTCTGCCACAATGCCTATCCGCAATTGGCCGAGGGCGCCGATCGCTACGGGCGAGAGAATCTTTTCCCCAAGGAACTGTCATTGGGCATCGACTGCCAGCGCTGTCACGGGCCGGGGTCGCAGCATGTCGAACTGGCAGGAAAAGGTCAGGATGTGGAAGGCATTCGCAAGACCGTTGTCAACCCGGCGAGGCTAAGCCTGGATCGCCAAATGGATGTGTGCCAGCAGTGCCATCTCGAAACTACAAGCGATGAATTGCCGCAGGCCGTGCGACGCTTCGGTCGAGGCATCTATTCCTTTCGCCCTGGAGAATCGCTGAGTGATTATGTCGCACACTTCGATCATGCCCCAGGGACGGGACACGATGATAAATTCGAGATCAATAGTTCCGCCTACCGCCTCCGCAGGTCAGCCTGTTTTCAAAAGAGCGAAGGGCGATTAGTTTGCACGACCTGTCACAATCCGCATCGCACGCC
>JBOGMR010000226.1:0-7503 GCA_050746825.1 Bryobacteraceae bacterium
CTGCGCTAAAATTGGGGTACGTGACAGCCGAGGAGTTTGATCGATGGGTACGTCCGGACGAGATGGTTCATCCGTGAGCGGACCGCGGCAGGTTGCCAAATTTTCGAGCTTCGAAGCCGCGGACGAAGCTGATCGCGAGCAGTATCGCGCCATGACTGCCGAGGAGCGGCTTGAGATAATTTCGGTATTGCGTGCCATGGCGCACGGACCCGACGATGCCTCTGCACCCCGACTGGAGAGAGTTCTTAGAATTACTGAACTCGAACAGAGTTGACTACCTCATCGTCGGAGCGCACGCGATGGCTCTGCACGGCATCCCGCGCTACACGGGGGATATGGATGTCTTCATTCGCATCTCGCCGGAGAACGCTGCGAGGGTTGAATCGGTTCTTCGACAATTCGGTTTCGCCTCCCTCGAGGTCGCCGCACAGGACTTCATGATACCCGGCCGCGTAGTTCAGCTTGGGATCGCACCGTACCGAATCGATCTGCTTACCTCGATTTCGGGGATCGATTTCGAGGACGCGTGGTCGGATCACGTTCAGGGCGAACTGGGCGGAGTGCCAGTGAGGTTCCTCGCCGTTCGGGCTCTCCGCAAGAACAAACTCTCGGCTGGCAGACCCAAGGATCTCGCCGATCTCAAGTCAATCCCTAGCTGAATTCGTCCTCTGATATGCTGTTGGGGCACTGGAGCACGACGACAGCGCCATGGCTGAAAATCAAAACAACTATCCCAGGCTGCACAACGCGATGTGGCCCGGCCTGGTGGGCAAGGGGCCTGATTCGGAGCCGCCGATCGATCTCGACACCATGCTCGATCTCACGGCGGCGGCGAAAGTCAACGGCGTTCGCTTTGAGGGCGTCGATCTTTTCCTGTTCGATCCGCACACCAGCATCGACTCGACGGACGACGATCTGAAGAAGCTTGCCGAAAAGGTGACTGCTCGCGGATTCGTGATCGGGTCCGTGGTCGCGCCGGTGTGGCCGCCGACGGGCGGCGGGTCGGCGATGGGGAGCGATGAGGATCGCCGCAATTTCATCGCGCAGGTTCGCAAGGGCTGCCGGATCGCGGCGCGGCTCCGCCAAATCGGAGTGCGGCGGTACGGCATCGTGCGCATCGACTCGGCTTCAAGTCCCGGCGATTGGGCGAAGGACCCGGACGGGAACACGAGCCGCATCGCGCAGACGTTCCGTGAAGCTTGCGAGGTCGCCGAGGGTTACGGAGAGAGACTCGCGGCGGAAGGCGAAATCTGCTGGGGCGGCATGCACAGTTGGAAGTCGATGGTGCGGTTGCTCGAAATGGTGGATCGCCCGAAGACGCTGGGCTTCCAGGCAGACATGGCGCACACGCTGCTTTTCACGCTCGGCTACAACGCCGCCGAGGACCGGCTGCTGCCGCAGGATTTCGAATGGAGCCAGACCGACCGGTTCCAGAAGGCGCTGCAGCAGATGACTGCGGCGCTGCGGCCGTGGACGTTCGATTTCCATATCGCGCAGAACGATGCGACGGTAAAAGGCTCGGGCTCGCACGACAAGACCGGTCGCCACTGCCTGCCGACGGATCCGAACGGCAAGCTCGACATCGTGCGCGACGCGGGTCACTGGATGCGCGACGCGAACGGCCAAGTGACTCGCGCCTTTCGCCACATCTGCTGGGACGGCTGCATGTTTCCGAACGACGTCATGATGAAGCCGGAGACCTGGAACAGCATTCTGGGCGTGATGGCCCGCGTGCGCGCGTCGCACGGCTGGCGCGAATAGAGCGAGGTCCTGAGGGCAAACATCCATGAGTGCGAAAAGGAAGATCAACGTCGGCGTGATCGGCTACGGCTTCATGGGCCGCACGCATTCGAACGCCTTCGGCAAAGTGAACCAGTTTTTTGATCTGCAGCATGCGCCCGTGCTCAAGGCCGTGTGCGCGCGCGATGCGGAGAAAGTGCGGGCGTTCGCGGATCAGTGGGGGTACGAATCGGCGGAAACAGACTGGCGCAAGCTGGTTGAGCGCAGCGACATCGATTTGATCGACATCGCAAGCCCTAACGATACGCACGCCGAAATCGCGATTGCGGCGGCGCAGGCGGGCAAGATGGTGATGTGCGAGAAACCTCTGGCGCGAAATACGGCTGAGGCGACGCGCATGGTGGAGGCGGTGGAGAAAGCCGGCGTCGCCAACATGGTCTGGTACAACTACCGGCGCGTTCCCGCGGTGACGCTCGCGAAACAGTTAATCGGCGAGGGCAAGCTCGGGCGCATCTTTCACTACCGCGCGAAGTTTCTGCAGGACTGGACGATCTCGAAGGAACTGCCGCAGGGCGGCGCGGGGCTGTGGCGGCTCGACGTGAACGTCGCGGGCAGCGGCGTCACCGGCGATCTGCTCGCGCACTGCATCGATACGGCGATGTGGCTCAACGGCCCGATCGATCGGGTCAGCGGGATGACCGAGACTTTCATCAAGGAGCGCAAGCACAATCTGACCGGCAAGGTGGAGCCCGTCGGGATCGACGATGCGAGCGCGTTCCTGGCGCGCTTCAGCAACGGGTCGCTCGCCACGTTCGAAGCGACGCGGTACGCGCGCGGGCACAAAGCGCTCTACACGTTCGAGATCAACGGCGAGCACGCCTCGATTTTCTGGGACTTGCACGATCTGCATCGCCTGGAGTATTTCGATCACCGCGATGAGGGCCGCGTGCGCGGCTGGCGCTCGTTGCACATCACCGACGGCGACCATCCTTATATGAAGAACTGGTGGGTGCCCGGGCTGCAGATCGGATACGAACACACATTCATTCACCAGGTCGCCGACTTCATCGAGGGGATTACGGCCGGCACTCTGGCGCGTCCCACATTTCGCGACGGCCTCGCGACGGATTGCGTGACGGATGCGGTGCTAAAATCGGGGCGGACCGGGCAGTGGGAGCAGGTCGACTCGGCTGTGGCGCGGAAGGCGTCGTAGAGCACTGTTACCAGGTCAGGCTTCCCGCCTTGGGTGGCCACAGCCCATAAGCTGGCGCAGCGTGACTACCTGTCCGAGATGATGCGAGCTATGCACCGCGGCATGAAGCAGACCTGAGCCGAGCGACTCGCGCTCCCAAAACCACAGGGGACTGCCGTCGGGCAGCAGCTTTTCGTCGAGCCGCGGTGAGGTCATCGCGAGCTGCTGCGTTTCCTCGACGCTCGCGAGATACTTGTTCCGCAGGTCATTCCACGCACCCGGCGTCGCCTGTGGCCAGCCTTCGCCAGCATGTGCTGAGAAGCCGCTGTAGCCGTCTTTGGCGGCGCGATTGAAAAAGTCCTGCCAATAGCACATGTGCGCCACGATGTCGGCGATAGAGTGTGGAAGGCCATGCGGCCTGGCGGTCTCTTCGGTCAGACCTTCGAGGACGACGGCGGCGGGATGAAATCCGGCTTGAAACGCGGCGATTGCTTTGAGCAGTTCGCGGCCGGTCGTTCGGTAGAGTGCATTGCTCATGAACCGGAGCGTAGCAGATGATAAGCTGCGGTCATGCTGGCCAATTCCTTCGCGCACACGCGCTGTTTCGGTCTCCTGTCTCTATCCGTCTCGCTGCTCGGGGCCGCTGACGCGGTGAGCCCGGGAAAGTTTGCGATCGAGCGTCCGACGCTGATCTGCCTGGGTTTTGAGTGGCGGATCGCGGGTGATGACAACCGCAACGCCTCGGTGGAGGTCAGTTATCGCAAAGCCGGCGAGAAGGAATGGAAGCAGGCAATGCCCCTCTTCCGGCTGGGCGGAGAAAAGGTGTTTCGCAAGGATCTCGGACTCGATTACACCGCGCCCGAGATGTTCGCCGGTAGCATTCTCGACCTGGAGCCCGACACCGAGTACGAGGCGCGCTTCGAGATGCGCGATCCGGATGGCGTGCGCGGCGAGGCGGTCCACGCGGCGAAGGCGCGCACGCGCGGCGAACCGGGAGCCGCAGCGGACGGACGCGTTCTTCACGTGTATCCGCCGGCGTGGCGAGGCGCGAAACAGGAACCGGCGTTCACAGGCCTCAAGCAAGCGTACTTCGGCTCGGGCAACGGCGATTGGGCGGTGCTGAGCGAGCGGAAAGTGCGCGCCGGCGACATCATCGTGGTTCACGCGGGTCTGTATAAAGGCGACCGGTTGAAGTACTCCGACGTACTGGGCCTGGATTTCGATGGAACCTATGTGTTGACCGCGAAAGGCACGCCCGAGCGGCCTATCGTGATTCGCGCGGCCGGCGACGGCGAGGTGATCTTCGACGGCGATGGCGCGCACGAGCTCTTTAATGTCATGGCGGCTGACTACCACATCTTCGAGGGACTGACGATCCGTAACGCCGATATTGCGATTCAGGCGGGCTTGAAGGATGTGCTCGGGGCCAAGGGTCTGACGGTGCGGAACTGCCGCCTTGAAGATGTCGGAATCGGTGTCAATGGGCAGTACTCCGGCTCTCAGGATTTCTATATCGCCGATAATGTCATGATCGGGCGCGACGACCGCTACCGGTTATTAGGCTGGTATAACCCGGGGATCTACGGCGGCAACCGGCTCAAGAGCTATCACGCGGTGAAGGTATACGGATCGGGCCACGTGGTGGCGCACAATTACATCGCATATTTCCACGACGGCATCTCCGTCTGCACGCACGGCTCGCCGGATCCGGAAGAGGACCGCAGAGCGACGTCGATCGATTTCTACAACAATGACATTCACCTGATGGCCGACGATTTCATCGAGGCCGACGGCGGCGTGCACAACATACGCGTCATGCGGAACCGCGGCGTCAACGCGGCGCAGTGCGGAATCAGCGCGCAGCCGGTTTATGGCGGCCCGGCTTATTACATCCGCAATGTGCTCTACCACGTGCCCACCGGCTGCGGGCTGAAGTTCAACGTGAAGCCCGCGGGCCTGGTGCTCTATCACAACACCATCATTGCGGAGGGGCTGCCCGGCGACATGTTTTCCAACGTGCACTTTCGAAACAACCTGTTTCTGGGAATCGATGCGCCGAATCGTGCGGTCTTGCGGTTTTCCAACGCGACATCTTACTCGACGTATGACTACAACGGGTACCGGCTGAATCCAAAGGCCAAGAATCAGTTTCTGTGGATGTCGCCCGCGAAGGGAGTCTTGCGCGATTATGCGCTCGACCGTTCGCGTGCGCAGGCGTTCAGTTCATTAGCCGATTTGCGCGCGGCAACGGGACAGGAAGTGCACGGCGTGGAAGTGGATTACGACATCTTTGAAAATCTGCGAGCGCCGGATGTGGACAAGCCGGGCGCGATCTACTTTGCGCGCGACCTGAACTTCCAGCTTAAGGCGGGCGGTAAGGCGGTGGACGCCGGTGTCCGGCTGCTGAATGTGAACGATGGGTACACGGGAAAAGCTCCGGACCTCGGCGCGCACGAGATGGGGCGGCCGACTCCGCCGTATGGTCCGCGCACGAAGGGCGTGAGGACGAGCGAGTAGTAAGCAGTGGCGCTTAGCGCACGAGCTCGGCGAGAAACCGGTCATCGGTTTCGCCGGAGAAGCGATACTGGAATCGCGCGCCGAGCCCTTGGATTTGCCCCATCCAGTTGGTGGGATCCGTCCACAGCACGCTTCGCTTGCCCATCGCGCGCACCAGATCGTCAAGGTCCCAGTGAAGCAGGAAGCCGGGGATCATGGCATCGAACAGATTGGTGTTGAGCGGCCCTTCCATGGCTGCGCTCAGACTGTGAGCGGTGCGGTCGAGCCAGATTTTGCCGATCCTTGTGTCGACTGCGGTGGCGAGCAGCAGCCAGATGCCTTTGACGTCGCGAGCTGCGGCGCGGATGCGCGCGGCATCCACGTCGTAACGGCTCGCGAGCAGATCGACGCCGCGCAGCACGTCGTGCGCGCGCATGGCCGCCAGATTCCGGCCGATTGAATTCGCGCGGGTGTTCGTGAGCCAGTTGCCGAGGAAGGGGCGATTGTCGTACGCGCCCTGTGAATCGCGGGGCTCGAGTTCAAGCACGACGTTGCCACTAGCGGCTGCCGCGCTTGCGAGCGTCGCGCTGGATCTATCTCTCAACAGGAGGAGCGCGGGTTTGCGTCCTGTCGTTTGGGGAACGTGCAAGACCCCGGCGATTTGGAGGCCCGATTCGGTGTCGAGAGTGATCCGGGCAGTGGTCTTGTCCACCGTTGTCACCACGGGCGCGCGGGCTTCGGCCGGAATCTTCAGGCGGCGCAGCTCCGCGACCAGTTCGGGAACACCGCGCGGCTGCCGCCGTGCGCGAAACTCTTCGAGGATCAACTGGTAGAGTTTGCGGCTGCCCGGCTCGTCTTCCACGTGGCCGCTGGCGGTGACCTGAAGCTCATGATCGGGATAGAGCGGCACGGTCTGCTCGCGCGCGTCGCCTTTGCCGTCCTTGAGCCAGCGAATCATCCACGCATACATGGTTTCGCGTGCTTCGACCGGCGTTCCGTGCGGACCGGGCGCGACGAAGAATCGCACGTTGTCTTCCGCATCGTAGAGGCGATACCAGCGGCGGGTTTCTTCGTAGACGAGCCGCGCGCCGGGAGGAGTGAAATAGTCGCCTTCAGTCGCGAGGATGAGCCACGGTTTCGGCGCCACCAGCTCGAGAAAATCGGCGTGGTCGAGACCGGCTTCGATGAAGCCCGGCAGGCTCATTTCCGAATCCGGGTACGGACCGGCAAACAGCAGGCGGAGCGAATTGATAAAGCACGCCGGGGCGGCGGCCTTCACGCGCGGATCGAGCGCCGCGATGTAGGTGGTGAGACATCCACCGCCGGAACAGCCGGCGGCGCCGACGCGAGCGGCGTCCACGTCGGGACGGCTGAGAAGGTAATCGAGCGCGCGCATCGCATCCCAGATGAAATACCTCGCGACGCTCTGGCCGATGAGGAAGCTCTGCGCGCCCGCCTGCAGGTGTTCGTTGGCGCAGCAGCCGGCGATTGTCCGCCCGACCCGTTTGTCGAATGCCTGGAAGCGTTCGCCGAGGCCGGCGGGATCGTAGGCGAGTACGACGAAACCTTTCGCGGCCAGATTGGCGGACATGCGGTGGTTCTCAGTCTTGCCCAGGGTGGTGTGGCCGGCCGACATCAGTACGGCGGGGTAGCGGCCCGGTTCATTCGGACGGTAGAGGTTCGCGGTGACGAAAAATTTGGGGAGGCTCTCGAAGATGACCTTCTCGAGTGTGTAGGACGCGTTGGTTATGCGGCCAGTGACGCGGGCGTTGAGCGGACCGCGCTGGTTGGGGAGGCCGCCGATGAGGTCGAGGAGTTTCGCGCGAACCGATTCCTTGCGGCGTTCGGCATCTGCGACGGTGCGGATCGCGGCGATTGTGGTCTCACGTTTCGCGAGGTGTTGCTGCGCGATCTGGTCCATCCAGCGGAGGAGAGGGTCTGAAGGTTTTTCCTGGGCTGAGGCAGAGAGGATGAAGAGGCAGATGGACAGGAGGACTACCGTTGATTTGGGCACGGTTCGGATGGCATGATTGTACCGCCGCAACGACGCCATGATTTGGGATCTGCATTGCCAC
>JBOGMR010000227.1:0-3489 GCA_050746825.1 Bryobacteraceae bacterium
GCCTTGCGGCGACCCTGGCGGCTTGAGGTCTGATGGTCCGCAGTCCTTAGAACCCGAGGCGGAGACCGAAGCGAATCGTGCGCTGCGGCGACGGTGCGTTCGCGTTGGTGCTCGTGATCACCATGAAGTTCGATGGCGTCGAGACCGTCGCGTTCGGGTTGTTGAGCGCGGGCGTGTTGGTGAAGTTCAACGCCTCGGCGCGGAACTGAACATTGATGCGTTCCGACACGTCAAAACGGCGGAACACACCCAGGTTCATGTTGAACAGGCGCGGTCCGCGCAACGCGTTGAGGCCCATGTTCCCGAAGCGGGCCTGCGTTACCGGAGCGAAAGCGGCCGGATCGTAGAAGGGCGCGCCGGCGCCGACGCCGCCGAGCTTCTTGACGTCGCTGTTGATCTGGTCGGCCACCTGCGTGTTTTGCGGCGCGTTCAACGAAGCGCCGTCGGTTCCAACGATGAACGGGGTCCCCGAGTAGACGGCGAGGCTCGGAGTCAGCGCCCAGCCGCCGAGCAGCATTGCCGCCGGACCGCCTGTAGCGAACCTCTTCCCCTTGCCGAAGGGCAATGTGTAGTTGGCGGCCGACACCCAGGTGAGCGTGCGGTCGAAATCGGAGACTGCTTTATTCTTCGAAAACTGGCTGGGGACGTAGAAGCGAAGGCCGCTGTCGCTGTTCCCCGCGTTGATTCCGAGTGACTTCGACCAGGTGAAGGAGGAAGTCAGGAACAAGCCGCCGGAGAATCGGCGTGTCATGTTGGACTGCCACGCGTCGTAGCGATTCGTCGCCATGGGAATGAAGAACTGGCGATTCGAGTTCACACCGAACTTCGAGAAGTACGGCCGCCCCGCGGCGCCCGCGCCTGGCACCAGGCCCGCGTTGCTCTCGAAGTACGTCAGCGCCTGTCGAATGGAGCGAGTGCCGACGTAACCGGTCTGAAGAACAAAGCCGGCGCCGAGGTCGCGCTGCACCGTCAGGTTGAAGGACTCGATGTAGCCGCGACGGAACTTGCCGGCCTGCAGCGAGTTGGTGGCGACGGTATTCGCGATGTCGACGACACCACTCGAGATATCCGGGAACTTCACCGCGGGAATTCCCGTCGAGAAGGAGCCCGCCGGCGAAAACGAGTTCAGCGGCTGGTATTCGTCGACGATCACTGCCGGGTACGGGCTGCGGATCGGGCGGCTCACCGGATACGGATCGTTGGTAATGCCGAATCCGGCGCGGATCACGGTCTTATCGTCCATGCGATACGCCAGGCCAACGCGCGGCGCAAGCATTAAAGCGATGGCGTCGGTCCCGGCGGATCGTGGAACATTGCCGCGGCCGCCGATCAGCACCTTGTTGGTCTCCGGATCCCAGCGCTCGATGCCAAATTCGCCACGATTCATGATCGGGTAGTGCTCGAGGCGAAGGCCGAGGTTGACGCTCAGTTTGCGCGTCACCTGCCAGTTGTCGCGCACGTAGTAGCCTTGCTGGAATTCGCGGGTGCGCATCGGATCGTAGAACTGATACGCCTTGCCCATCGAGCCGGGCAGCCCAAGCAGGAAGGACGCGTAGGCGTTAAAGTTATTCGCCGAGGGGCCGCCGCTGAGTCCGGTTACGCCGTTCACGAAGTTGAATCCGCCGCGCGGGCTCCAGCCGCCAAGTTCCGGCTGCCAGTGGTTCATCTGGTGCTGGACCAGATCGAAGCCGAAACGGAGACTGTGAGCTCCACGGGTCCAGGTCAGGTTCGCGACGTATGTGTAGACGCGATCATTCCGTTCGACCGGGCTCCAGTTGTTGACCTGGCCGACCGATGTGTAGCCCGTGATATTGATAATCGGGAAACCGCTCTGCCGCGGATCGGGCCCGTTGGTTCCGGGGATCTTCAGAACATCCGATCCGATATTCTTGCCGTAGTCGGGAGGCGTGGTGTCATGGTGCATCAGCGTGCCGCCAAAATTGGCGTCGAACAACATCGTCGGGGAGATCACATAGCTGATGCCGCCGCCGAACAGGTCGGTCTTGTTGTTGCCCGTGCCGATGCCGGCCGCTCCCGCAGCGCCGCCGGGATAGCCGCCCAGCGCCTCACCGAGAGGAGCCTGCGCGCTGACGGGCGAGATCATGACGCTGTACTTGCCGAAAATGTTCAGCTTCGAATTCGGCGTCCAGTTCACCTTGCCGTCCACCATGTCGCGCTTGAAGTAATAAGGAACGGAGGCGAAGTAGTTGGCCGCCTGGCCCGTGCCGGTGTTGGGCAGCGGGTTCCAGCTCTGAATCTGGCGCGCCGCCGAACTCCAGCGCGATTCCGGAACGATGTTGTTCGGAAAGGCCGTGCGGTTTTGGCCGAGGTTGTTGCCCGTCGCCGGATCGTAGACCGTGGTCAGACCGGCGAAATTGCCGCTCCGCACCGCGGCTGTCGGCACGCTCAGCAAACCATTGCCGCGCTCTGCCGTCGTGCTGCGTTCCCAAGAGGTGAAGAAGAAGAGCTTGTCCCTCTTGATAGGCCCGCCGAAGGTGCCGCCGAACTGGTTGTCGATGCGCCGCGGAATTCCCGGTCCGGCCGGCGTGTTGGGATTGAAGAACAGGTTCTTGGCGCCCCACTTGTGGTTGGAGTGATACTCAAACACGACGCCATGGAACTCGTTGGTTCCGGACTTGGTGACCACCGAGACCGCGGCGCCGCCGGACATACCCTGCTCGGCGTCGAAGTTGTTCGTGGCGATATTCACCGCCTCAATCGACTCGAGCGGCGGAATATACAGCGCGTGGTGGGGAAGCCACGTGAACGTGCTGACCGCGCCATCGATGCGCGTGTTGTTCGAGTTGCGCGCCGTGCCGTTGACGTTGGTAGTTAACGCGCGAGCCGGCGAGTCGGTTGAGGCGTTCTGGAAGTTGGCCGGCGTCGATCCCGGGACCAGATCGATCAGCGACTGAAAGTTCCGATATCCCGCCACCGGGATTTCCGTCATCTCTTTCGCGGAAATGTCGGTGTGGAGATCGGACTTGTCCGTCTGCAACCGCGCGATCTCCGCGCCTACCGTGATCACTTCGGTTACGCTTCCAAGCTTTAGCTGGGCGTCGATGCGGGCGATATTGTTCGCCTGAATCGCGATCCCTTTGGCCTCAAAAGTGGTGAAGCCGGTTGCCGTGATCTTGACGTCGTAAACACCGGGCGGAATGTTGCGAATCTCGTAGAGTCCGTTGCCGTCGCTCTTTACTTCGACGCCATAACCGGTCTGACTGTTCTTGATGGAAACCGCGGCCCCGCCGACCGAGGCCTGCTGCGGGTCCACTACGTTTCCGACAAGGTTGCCGTAAAGGATCTGGCCGATCGCCAGTCCAGCAGAAAGACAAAGCAATACCAGGATAAGCCCGGCTATTTGGATCTGTTTCATTCCAGAACCCCCTCTCTTGGGTCAAGTTCCACCCCCCCTGAAGGGTGAATGTCTGTCCGGTATTCTCTCACAAAAGTAAGCATGTCAACTGGGCCAGATGTTAACTATTGAGG